>JBLMVY010000147.1:0-10725 GCA_050256935.1 Candidatus Levyibacteriota bacterium
GCGGCGCGACCAGCGCCTGGCCGAGCACCGCCAGCCCGCCGCCCTTTTGCGCCAGGGCGCCGATGCGCGCGATCGCCTGCGCCGATTGGGCGGCATCGACCCCCACGCCGGGATGCGCGAAGGATCCGCGCACCCGCACCAGGCTCGCGATCTGCGACATGTCGATCGACACGCCGCGGCGGAACTGCGGCTCCAGCGCGAGGTCGAGCGTCTCGTTCCTGAAGTCGATCGTCCCGCTCGCAACGACGCCGATCTCACCGGTCTCGACGGCGATCGAGCGGTCGACGCGGGCAACGCCGTTGGAGACCGGCAGGCGGATGACGGCGCAGCGCAGCTCGGTGGCGCGGCGCGCCCCGCCCAGGGGGTCGAGCAGGACGGTGATCCGCGACAACGTCGACTGCGCACCCCCCGCGGCGCCGGCCAGGGTTGCCGGTCCGGATACCGCGAGCATGCTGCCGGTCATGGTGCTCGCCCAGCGACGCGGCGTCGTGCCGCTGGCGGAGACGTCGACGCTTGCACGAACCTTGCCCCCGCGGATGTCGCGCGCGTTTCCGGTCAGGGCGGCAACTGCGCCAAGGTCGAGGTCCTGCGCGGACAGCCGCAGGCGCAGCGTAGGCGCAGCCGCGCCGTGGGCGTCGAACCCGACATCGCCCATCGCCGAGCCGCCGAGCACGGCGCCGGAGGAAACCTTGAGATCGAGCCTGTCCCCCTGCGCGACGAAGCGGGCGTCGACCTTGCCGATGCGCTGGCCGCCGCGCAGCTTCAGTTCGCCGATCGCCAGGCTCCCCTCGGCGTCGAGCCCCGCCACCGGCGCCAGCGGCAGCGGGACGTCGGGGATCATCCACGGCGTCGGACCGCTCGCCGGCTTGGGCGCGCCGGCCGACCCGCTGTCGTGCGCTGCGACGTCGGAGAGCGACAGCGATGGAATGTCGAGCGCCACCGCGTAATGCGTCCGGCCGCCGCGGGTCGCCGCGCGCAGGCTCCCGCGGGCCGCGATCGCACCATAGGCCAGATCGAGGTCGCGGAAGACCGTCGCCGTCCCCGATCGCTCGATCTTGGTCGACAGCCGCACGCCGGTGCCGTCGACCTTCCCCTTGACCGCCACCGGATAGGGCGTCCCCTGCGCGAGCAGCGACTGGGCGGGACCCAGCTCGCCGGCGAGCGATACCGGCGTACCGTCGATCTTGCCGCGAAAGTCGATCGCCATCGGCGCAGTGAAATCGCGGGCGTGCATCGTCAGGCGATCGACACCGATCTCGGTCGTCCGGCCCGACATCCCGTCGCGCCAGGTGATCACGCCGTCATCGACGACGAGGTTCGCGACCCCGATCGCCGCCATGGCGGCAGCCGCGTCCGAGGAAGCGGTGGCAGTCCCGGCCGCAGTCGCGCCCGCCGCGGTGCCGAACGCCCAGTTGCCGCGCCCGCGCGCGTCGGTCTCCAGCGCGATCACCGGGTGGTGAAGGGCGAGCTCGACCACCTCGAAGCGGCGACGGACCAGCGGCAGCAGGGCGATCCGCGCCTCAATCCTGCTTGCGCGCAGCATTTCCCTGGACTTGGCCCAGGGTGCGTTGCCGAAGCTCACATCGCCGACGACCAGCCTGGGCTCGAGCGACAGCTTGAGCTCGACCGGACCGCCGATCGCGAGATCGCGCCCGGTCGCCGCCTTGACGCGCGCCTGCACGGGTCCCACCAGCGTGCGCGGATCGACGGTGGCGACGGCGATCGCGACCGCCACCAGGATCAACGCGGTGATCCCGGCGGCGACACCGAGAACGATCAGGGCTGCCCGACGCACCCCCCGATTCTATGCGCGGGGGCGCGCGCCGGCGAGGGGCGAGAACTAGCGCAGCGACGCGTTGACCGCGGCCAGCGCCGCATTGCCGGGAACGAGGTCCGCGTCGGAAAGGGTGTTGAGGGGTGCGTCCACGGTCTGCAGCGCCGCGTGCAGGTCGTCGCTGTCCGGATGCAGGTACAGCAGGCCGGTGACGACCTCGCCTCGCGCGCGGTGCGCCTCCAGGAAGGACATCGCGCGCACCTTGTCCGAGGGATCGTAGTCGGCATCGAGCTTGCGCAGCCGCAGCACGCCTCCGTCGTGCAGCACCACGTCGCGCGCGTCCCCTTCGGGGTACTCGACGCCGATGGGCTCGCGCTGCGGCATGAAATCGAGCCGGTTGACGGCGTCGTTGTGCTCGCGCACGTAGTCGTAGCTCTTGGTCGATCCCGGATGGTTGTTGAAGGCCACGCAGGGACTGATGACGTCGATGAACGCCGCGCCGCGATGGGCGACGGCCGCCTTGATCAGCGGCACGAGCTGCCCCTTGTCCCCGGAAAAGCCGCGGGCGACGAAGGTGGCCCCCAACGCCAGCGCGAGCAGCACCAGGTCGATCGGCTCGTCGTTGTTCACCGCGCCGCGCTTGCTGCGGCTGCCCTTGTCGGCGGTGGCCGAGAACTGGCCCTTGGTCAGTCCGTAGACCCCGTTGTTCTCGACGATGTAGACCATGTTGACGCCGCGGCGCAGCACGTGCGCGAACTGGCCCAGCCCGATCGACGCCGAATCGCCGTCGCCCGAGACGCCCAGGTAGATGAGGTCGCGGTTGGCGAGCGCCGCCCCGGTCAGCACCGACGGCATGCGCCCGTGCACGCTGTTGAAGCCGTGCGAGCTGCCCAGGAAATAGGTCGGGGTCTTCGACGAGCAGCCGATGCCCGACAGCTTGGCGACGTGGTGGGGTGCGATGTCGAGCTCGAAGAACGCCTGGATGATCGCGGCGGAGATCGAGTCGTGGCCGCAGCCGGCGCACAGGGTCGAGATCGCGCCTTCGTAGTCGCGCCGCGTGTAGCCCAGCGCGTTCTTCGGCAGCCCGGGATGGTGGAGCTTCGGCTTGGCGAGATAGGTCATGTCAGGAGACCTTTCTGATCCCTGTCCTCTGGTATCCGAGGCCCGGCAGGAACAGCCGCGCGCGCTCGGCGATCTCGCGGGTGATCATGCGCTCGGTGATCGGCGTTCCGTCGTAGTGCAGCACCGAGGTCAGCCTGGCGGGATCGATCCCGCACTCGTTGACCAGCAGCATCTTGAGCTGGGCATCGCGATTCTGCTCGACGACGAACACGTGCTCGTGCGCGGCGATGAACTCGGCGACCGAATCGTGGAACGGGAAGGCGCGGATGCGCATGCGGTCGAGATGGATGCCCTGCCGCTCCAGCTCGGCGAGCGACTCGGACATCGCGGCGCCGGTCGAGCCGAACCAGATCACGCCGGCGGTCGTGGGTTCCTTCGCGCCGGCGATCTCGGGCCGCGGCAGGAGGCCGCGGGCGGTCTCGAACTTGCGCAGCAGCCGCTGCATGTTGTCGACGTAGGCCGGGCCCTCCTCGGTGTAGCGCGCGTAGCGGTCCTTGGTGGTGCCGCGCGTGAAGTAGCTGCCCTTGGACGGGTGGGTCCCCGGCCAGGTGCGCCAGGGGATGCCGTCGCCATCGACGTCCAGGTAGCGCCCGAAATCGCGGCCGGCGTCGAGCTCCTGCGCCGTCATCACCTTGCCGCGGTCCATCCGGTGCCGGTCGTCCCAGGTCAGGGGCTCGCACAGCCAGTCCTGCATGCCGATGTCGAGGTCGAGCATGACGAACACCGGCGTCTGCAGGCGGTCGGCGAGATCGAAAGCGAGCGCACCCAGCTCGAAGCATTCGCGCGGATCCTCGGGGAAGAGGAGCACGTGCCGCGTATCGCCGTGCGACGCATAGGCGCAGGCGAGCAGATCCGCCTGCTGCGTGCGCGTCGGCATGCCCGTCGACGGGCTGCCGCGCTGCACGTCGAACAGCACGGCGGGGATCTCGGCGAAATAGGCGAGGCCGAGGAACTCCTGCATCAGCGAAATCCCCGGACCCGAGGTCGCGGTGAAGGCACGCGCGCCGTTCCACGCGGCGCCGATCACCATGCCGATGGAGGCGAGCTCGTCCTCCGCCTGCACGATCGCGTAGCGCCTGCGCCCGGTCGCGGGGTCGCTGCGGAACTTGCGGCACCAGCTCGCGAAGCTCTCGGCGAGCGAGGACGAAGGTGTGATCGGATACCACGCTGCGACGGTCGCACCGCCATAGACGGCGCCCAGCGCCGCCGCCGAATTGCCGTCGATGAAGATCCGGTTGCCCACGCGGTCGCGGCGCTCGACCCGCAATCCCAGCGGGCAGTCGAAGGCCTCGAGCGCGTGCTCCCGCCCGAGTGCGAGCGCCTTGCGGTTGGAATCGAGCAGCGCCTCCTTGCCCCGGTACTGCTCGGCGAGCAGGCGCTCGATCTCGGACGCATCGATGCCGAACAGCGCCGACAGCGCGCCGAGGTAGATGACGTTCTTGAACAGCTGCCGCTGCCGCACGTCGCTGTACTGCGCATTGCAGATCGCGGTGAGCGGCATGCCCAGCACCGTCACGTCCTCGCGGAACTTCGACGGCGGAAGCGGCCGGGTCGAGTCGTAGAACAGGTAGCCGCCGGACTCGATCTCGGCCAGGTCCTTGTCCCAGGTCTGCGGATTCATCGCGACCATGAAATCGACCCCGCCGCGCCGGCCGCGCCACCCCGCCTCGACGATGCGCACCTCGTACCAGGTGGGGAGGCCCTGGATGTTGGACGGAAAGATGTTGCGCGCCGCGACCGGGACGCCCATGCGCAGGATGGCCCGGGCAAAGAGGCCGTTGGCCGACGCCGAACCCGAGCCGTTGACGTTGGCGAACTTGACGACGAAGTCGTTGACGCGGGCGAGCGGCTTCGGGGCTGTCCTGGGGGCCGTGGTCATGGCGGTCAATCCGCGGCCATGCCGCCGACGTCGGCGCGCAGGGTCGACACCCGCGGCGCCCTCGCGCGATCGTCCGCGCGCGCGACCTCGAGCAGGAACTTCTGCATGTCCCAGGCGCCGGTCGGACAGCGCTCGGCGCACAGTCCGCAATGCAGGCAGACGTCCTCGTCCTTGACCATCACGCGCCCGGTCTTGACCGGCGCCGAGACGTAGAGGGCCTGGGTGACGTCGACCGCAGGCGCCGACAGCCGGGTGCGCAGGTCGCCCTCGTCGCCGTTGGCGGTGAAGGTGATGCAGTCCATCGGGCAGATGTCGACGCAGGCGTCGCATTCGATGCACAGCCGGTCGGTGAACACCGTCTGCACGTCGCAGTTGAGGCAGCGCTGCGCTTCGGCATAGGCGACCCGGGGATCGAAACCCAGCTCGACCTCGGTGCGGATGTCCTTCAGCGCGATCACGGTGTCCTTGAGCGGCACGCGGTAGCGGCGGTCGGCGTGGATCGCGTTGTCGTAGCTCCACTCGTGGATGCCCATCTTCTGCGACAGCAGGTTCACCTGCGGCGGCGGCCGGCTCGCGAGCGATTCGCCGCGGCAATGGAGATCGATCGAGATCGCGGCGTCGTGGCCGTGCGCGACCGCCCAGATGATGTTCTTCGGGCCGAACGCGGCGTCGCCGCCGAAGAACACGCCCGGAAGCGTCGAGGCCATCGTCGCCGTGTCGACGACCGGCATGCCACGGTCGTCGAAGGCGAGTCCCAGGTCACGCTCGATCCAGGGAAACGCGTTCTCCTGCCCGATCGCGACCAGAACGTCGTCGCAGGGAAAGTGCACCGGCGGCTCGCCGGCCGGGACGAGCTGACGGCGACCGCGCGCGTCGACGCGGGGCGCGACTTTCTCGAAGCGCACGCCGGTCAGGCGGCCGGCATCGTGGGTGAACTCCACCGGCACCAGGTAGTTGTGGATGGGGATGCCTTCGTGCATCGCATCTTCCTTCTCCCACGGCGATGCCTTCATCTCGTCGAAGCCCGAGCGCACGACCACCTGCACGTCCTCGCCGCCGAGGCGGCGCGAGCTGCGGCAGCAGTCCATTGCCGTGTTGCCGCCGCCCAGCACGACGACGCGCCTGCCGATCGTCGTCGTGTGGCCGAACGACACCGACGACAGCCAGTCGATGCCGATGTGGATGTTGGCCGCGGCGTCGCGCCTGCCCGGAATGTCCAGATCGCGCCCGCGCGGGGCGCCGCTGCCGACGAACACCGCGTCGAGGCGTCCCGCAATCCCGCCGCCCAGCAGCTTCGCGAGCGAGTCGATGCGAGTGCCGCCCCGGAACTCGATGCCCTGATCGAGCACGTAGCCGACCTCCTCGTCGATCACCCGGTCGGGCAGGCGGAACTTGGGAATCTGGCTGCGCATCATGCCGCCCGCCTGGGGATCGGCATCGAACACCACGCATTCGTAGCCCAGGGGTGCGAGGTCTCGCGCGGCGGCGAGCGAGGCCGGCCCGGCCCCGACGAAGGCGATGCGCTTGCCGTTGCGCATGGTCGCGCGCGGAAGAAGGCGCGGCCGGACGTCGTCCTTGTAGTCGGCCGCGACGCGCTTCAGGCGGCAGATCGCGACCGGCTCGGGCTTGCTGGCATTCCTGCGATGCTCGGGCGAGCCTGCCTCGACGCGGCCGCGCCGGCACGCGGGCTCGCAGGGACGGTCGCAGGTGCGCCCGAGAATTCCCGGAAACACGTTCGAGCGCCAGTTGACGACGTAGGCGTCGCCGTAGCGTCCCGCTGCGATCAGCCGGATGTATTCGGGAACGGGGGTGTGGGCGGGACATGCCCACTGGCAATCGACGACCTTGTGAAAGTAGTCGGGACGCGCGATGTCCGTCGGATCCAATCCGGCTCCTGTCGGTGATGCCCGCCGCCGAGGGCCGCCGGCTGCCAATGCCGTATTCCCGCCACCTCGCCTGCAAGCGCCGTTGCCATGCTACGCCGCCGGACCATGCAAGAAAAGCGCCTGCGCACGCGGCAGCCGACAGGCGCAGGCGTTGTTGCGGCGGCGCCGCGCGGCGCCGAAGCTCGGCCTGCTGCGCTAGAATCGGCAGTCCTGTCCCCCGATGCCGCACGCCTTTCGTCGGCAGCTCTCCGATGAACGCACCCGAGCCGTCCCCCATCCGGTTGACGCAGTACTCGCACGGCGGCGGCTGCGGCTGCAAGATCGCACCCGGCATCCTGCGGGAAATCCTCGCCGGCGTTCCGGGATCGATCGTCTCCAAGGATCTCCTCGTCGGCATCGAGACGGCGGACGACGCCGCGGCATGGCGCCTGAACGAGCGGCAGGCCGTGGTCGCGACGACCGATTTCTTCATGCCGATCGTCGACGACCCCTACGACTTCGGGGCCATCGCCGCCACCAATGCGATCTCGGATGTCTATGCGATGGGCGCAACGCCGCTGTTCGCGCTGGCGGTCGTCGGCATGCCCGTCGACAAGCTTCCCGTCGAGGTCATCCGCAACATCCTGGCCGGGGGCGCCTCGGTGTGCGCGCGCGCCGGCATCCCGGTCGCCGGCGGCCACACCATCGATTGCGCGGAGCCGATCTACGGTCTGGTCGCCATCGGCGTCGTCGATCCGCGGCAGCTCAAGCGCAACTGCGGCGCCCGGGTCGGCGACCGCATCGTTCTCGGCAAGCCGCTGGGCGTGGGCATCTACAGCGCCGCGCTCAAGCGCGGCAGCCTCTCGCAGGACCAGTACCGGACGATGCTCGCCAGCACGACCCAGCTCAACACGCCCGGGATCGGATTGAGCCGGATGGACGGCGTGCACGCGCTCACCGACGTGACCGGCTTCGGGCTGCTGGGTCACCTGCTCGAGGTCTGCCGCGGGTCGAATCTCGCCGCAGAGCTCGACCTGGCGCGCATTCCGCTGCATCCGGGTGTGGTCGATCTCGCGCGTGCCGGCTGCGTCACCGGGGCGTCGGGGCGCAACTGGGTCGGCTACGGCGCAGAGGTTCGCCTCGCCGGTTCGGTGACCGACGTCGAGCGCGCGATCCTGACCGATCCGCAGACCTCGGGCGGACTGCTGGTCGCCTGCGCGCCGGAAGCGACCGAGGCCGTGCTCGCCGCGTTCCACGACGACGGCTTTGCGAGGGCCGCGGTGATCGGCGAATTCGTCGCCGGCCCACCCGGGGTCGGCGTCCGGTGAGCCCGTCCGCCCTGCGCGCGACCACGGCGCCGGGCCGGCTCGTCCGGCGCTACGTCGACATTCGCGCGCATACCGGGGCCCTCGTCACCCCGCTTTCCGCCGAGGACTGCGCGCTGCAGTCGATGCCCGACGCGAGTCCGGCCAAATGGCACCTCGCGCACACGACCTGGTTCTTCGAGACCTTCGTGCTCGCGGCCCACCTGCCCGGCTACCGGGCGTTCGATCCCGCGTTCCGCGCGCTGTTCAACTCGTATTACGACGCGGTCGGCGAACGGCATCCGCGACCCGAGCGCGGGATGCTGTCGCGCCCGGACCTGGCGACGGTCTTCGCCTACCGCGCGCACGTCGACCGGGCGATGCTCCGCTGCCTCGATCTCGCAGCAGCCGATCGCGCGCTGGAATCCCTGATCGAGCTCGGCCTCCATCACGAGCAGCAGCACCAGGAGCTGATCCTCACCGACGCTCTCCACCTGCTGTCGCGCAATCCGCGGCGCCCCGCCTACGCGGCAGACGCCCCGAGCACGCAAACCGCGGGATCCGGCGCGCCCCGATGGCTGCCGATCCCGGGCGGAATCGTGGCCATCGGCCACGACGGAGCGGGCTTCGCGTTCGACAACGAGATGCCGGCGCACCGCGTCCTGCTCGAGGCCTTCGAGCTCGCCTCGCGCCCGGTCACCAACGGCGAATACGCGGCCTTCGTCGAGGACGGCGGCTACCGGCGTCCCGAGTGCTGGCTGGCGCTGGGATGGGACACGGCGTGCAGCGGGCAATGGTCGGCGCCGCTGTACTGGGAGCGACGTGATGCGGGCTGGCACGAATTCACGCTGCGCGGCATGGCGGTGCTGGACCCGGATGCGCCGGTTGCGCACTTGAGCTACTTCGAGGCCGACGCGTATGCGCGCTGGGCGCAGGCGCGACTGCCCACCGAGTTCGAATGGGAAGCGGCGATGCGGCGCGAGCGCGACGCCGGCGCCGTCCTCCACGCGGGCGAGGTCTGGGAGTGGACGTCGTCGAGCTACGCCCCGTACCCGCGCTTTCGCCCTGCCGCGGGCGCCGTCGGCGAATACAACGGCAAGTTCATGTGCAACCAGTACGTGCTGCGCGGCGGTTCGGTCGCAACCCCTGCGGGCCATGCGCGCGTCACCTACCGCAACTTCTTCGCGCCCGACGCCCGCTGGCAGTTCTCCGGCGTGCGCCTGGCGCGCGACGTCGCTCAGGAAGCGTAGTAGACGACGAAATCCCCGGCGTCGTCCTGCCAGCAGCGCACGTGCGCGAAGCCCGCGCGATCGAGCATCGCCGTGAATTCCCGCGGCGCGTACTTGTACGCGTTCTCGGTGTGGATGCGCGCCCCCGCCTCGAATCGGCGCGCGATGCCCTCGATCTCGACCGTCTGTGCGCTGCGCGCCTGCAGGTGCATCTCGACCCGCCCGCGATCCTCGTCGTAGATCGCGACATGGTCGAAGGCATCCGGTGCGAAGCGCGTCCCCAGCAGGCGGTTCACGTGATTGAGGACGTTGCGGTTGAACGCCGCGGTGACGCCCGCCGCATCGGCGTAGGCCGCGCGCAATCGCTGCGGATCCTTCGGGGTGTCGACCCCGATCAGCAGGCCGCCGCCTTCGCGGGCCTGGCAATGCCGCCGTATCGAGCGCAGGAAACGTCCGGCGTCGTCCGGCGTGAAGTTCCCGATCGACGATCCCGGATAGAAGAAGGTCGCCGGCCCGCCCGCGAGCTCGCGTGCGAGGTCGAGTCCGCGCGCGAAATCGGTCACGACCCCGGTGATCTCCAGCGATGGCTCTTCCACCGCGAGCTGCGCGAGTGCCGCGGCCAGCGCCGGCTCCGCGATGTCGACGGCGACATACCGATACGGCCGCAGCCACGGCATCCACGCCGCGGCCTTGCGGCAGTCGCCCGCCCCCAGGTCGACGAGCTGCTTTCCGGTGCCCGCCGCGGCCGCGATGCTGGCGCGATGGCGCTCGAAGATGGCGGCTTCGGTGCGGGTTGGGTAATACTCCGGGAGCTCGCAGATGGCGCAGAACAATGCGCAACCGACCCGATCGTAGAGATACCGGGGCTCGATCGATGCCGGCACGGCCAGCAGCCCCGCGGCCAGCGCCTTGCGCCCGGCCGCGGCATCGTGGGTGTCGCGCAGGATCCAGTCGACGCCGGCCGCGGGCAGCTGCGGCACCCCGCGCATCGGCGCGCGCGATGGTGAAGATCCGTACCGAAGCGGCATGGCCGTCCCCTTCCGACGCTCATCGATGACAATCCACGGCGGCACGGACGATCTCGTACCCGCGGTGGCCGACGGCCTCCTCGGCCCCTATGCCGCCGAGGATTTCGATCTCGTGACCGGCGCGCTCGTGCCGACCCGCATCACGCCCTCGGCGCTGTTCTACTTTCGCGACGAATGCATTGCCGTCGCGCGCCAGGGCATTCCCGCCGCCGGCTACGCCCGGCGCACGCCGACGCTCGACGACGTCGCCGCATGGAGCCGCGAAGTCCCGCTCGATGCGCCCGGCGATCGTCCCCCGCTCGTGCTCCTCGGCGCGCCGCTGCGCAGCGACGCCGCCTGCCTGTCGTCCGACACCCGCACGCTGACGGTGTCGGGGCGTGCGCATCCGTTCGCGCTCGCGCCTCGCCTGGCGCTCAATCGCTCGTGGTTCGATGCATCGTCGGCGGCGTTCCTCTCCGGTCGTCCGCTGCGCCTGCGCGCGTCGGCTTCCGGTGCGACGATCGTCGGGCGGACGTTCTGGCCGG
>JBLMVY010000148.1:0-14381 GCA_050256935.1 Candidatus Levyibacteriota bacterium
CCTTGCTCAGAACCCCGCGGCCTGCCCGTCGCGGCGCGGGTCGGAAGCAGCGACGTAGCCGACGTCCGTCCTCACGATCACCTGGCCGGCTCCGAAGTCCATGTAGGAGTCGGGGATGGACGCCATCTCGTGACCGAGTCCGATCAGGCCCTGGCGCAGCTCCGCCGATGCCGCGCCCTCGAGATCGATCGAGCGACCGGCGTTGACCTTCCAGCGCGGCGCGTCGAGCGCCGCCTGCGGATTCATCCGGTGATCGATCATCCGCACCAGGGTCTGGACGTGACCGGGCGGCTGGATCGGGCCGCCCATGACGCCGAACGCCATCAGTGGCTTGCCGTCGCGGGTCGCGAACCCGGGAATGATCGTGTGGTAGGGGCGCTTGCCGCCGCCGACGAGGTTGGGATGGCCTGCCTGCAGCGAAAAGCCCGCCCCGCGGTTCTGCAGGCTGATGCCGGTGCCGGGGACCACGACCCCCGAGCCGAAGCCCATGTAGTTCGACTGGATCAGCGACACCATCATGCCGCCTGCGTCGGCCGCGCAAAGGTACACGGTGCCCCCCTTCGGCGGCTCGCCGGGCCCGTAGGTCTGCGCGCGCCGCGGATCGATGAGCCGGGCACGCTCGCGCAGATAGCCGCGGTCGAGCATCGCGGCCGGGGTGACCGTCATCGACGACGGATCGGCGACGTAGCGATAGGCGTCGGCGAAGGCGAGCTTCATCGCCTCGATCTGCAGGTGCTGGCTTTCGATCGAATCGGGCGGCATTGCCGCGATATCGAAGGATTCGAGCATGCCCAGCGCCATCAGCGCCGAGATGCCCTGGCCGTTGGGCGGAATCTCGTGGATCGTCGTGCCCCGGTAATCGACGGAGATCGGCGTCACCCAGTCGGCCGCGTGCGCTTCGAAATCGGCGCGGGTGTGCGCGCCGCCGTTCGCCTGCGAGTGCGCCGCCATCGCATCGGCGAGCGCGCCGCGGTAGAACGCGTCGCCGGCCGTCCCGGCGATCTCCGCAAGGGTGCGCGCCAGCGCGGGCGAGGCCCAGCGCTCGCCCGGTCGCGGCGCCCGCCCGTTGATCAGGAAATGCTCCTGCCAGCCGAGCCCCTGCGGCATCAGCGGCGCCGCGAGCTGCCATTTGTCCGCGACGACCGGCGACACCGCGTATCCATCGCGGGCGTAGCGGATCGCGGGCTCGAACAGGTCGCCGAACGGGAGCTTGCCGTAGCGTTTGGACAGTGCGACCCAGCCCGAGACCGCGCCGGGGATGGTGACCGTTTCCCAGCCGCGCTGCGGCATCGCCGCCTGGCCCGCGAAACGCTGCGGCGACCACGCCGCGGGTGCGCGGCCCGACGCGTTGATGCCGACCAGACGCTCGCCGTCCCAGAGGATGGCGAACAGGTCGGAACCGACGCCGTTGCTGCAGGGCTCGACGACGGTCAGGGCGATCGCCGTCGCGAGCGCAGCGTCGACCGCATTGCCGCCGCGGGCGAGCATCGCGATCCCGGCCTGCGTCGCCAGCGGCTGCGATGTGGCGACGGCATTGGGGGCGAAGATCGGCTGGCGGCGGGAAGGGTAGGGGAGATTCCAGTCCATGTGTGAAATCGCAATCGAGAAACGGTCAGGAAACGGGAGACGGCCCGCTCATTGCGCCGATCTTGCGCGCCGGCGGACGTTGGGCAGGGCGATCACGACGACCAGCAGCACCGCGGCGGCGAGCAGGACTGCCGACAGCGGGCGGGTCAGGAACACCGTGGCGTCGCCGCGCGAGAGCAGCAGCGTGCGCCGGAGGTTCTCCTCCATCATCGGGCCGAGGACGAAGCCCAGCAGCAGCGGCGCGGGCTCGCAGGCCAGCTTGACGAAGACGATGCCGATCAGCCCGAAGAACGCAGTCTGCGAAACGTCGAAGCTCGTGTTGCTGATCGAGTAGACGCCGATCGCGCAGAACAGCAGGATCGCCGGATAGAGCATCCGGTAGGGGACCGTCAGCAGCCTGATCCAGATGCCGATCAGCGGCAGGTTCAGCACGATCAGCATCAGGTTGCCGACCCACATCGATGCGATCAGGCCCCAGAACAGCCCGGGATTGGAAGTCATCACCTGCGGCCCCGGCTGGATGTTGTGGATGGTCATCGCGCCCACCATCATCGCCATCACCGCATTCTCCGGGATGCCCAGGGTCAGGAGCGGGATGAAGCCGACCTGCGCGCCCGCATTGTTCGCGGACTCGGGCGCGGCGACGCCCTGGATCGCACCCTTGCCGAACTGCGACGGGTCGCGGGCGAGCTTCTTCTCCAGCGAATATGCGGCGAACGAAGCGAGCATCGCCCCGCCGCCGGGCAGGATGCCCAGCACCGAGCCGATCGCCGTTCCGCGGGCGACGGCGGGCGCCGCATCGCGGATCTGCCTGCGCGACAGCCCGAAACCCCTGATCTTGCGGGCCAGCACTTCGCGCTTCTCGCCCAGTTCGAGATTGCCGATGATCTCGGCGAAGCCGAACAGCCCCATGGCGATGCTGACGAGGCCCAGGCCGTCGGTCAGCTCGGCGATCCCGAAGTCGAAGCGCGACACCCCCGAGTTGACGTCGGTGCCGACCATGCCGAGCAGCAGGCCGAGCACCACCATGGCGATGGCCTTGATCAGCGAACCCTGCGCCAGCACGACCGAGCCGATCAGGCCCAGCACCATCAGCGAGAAGTACTCGGCCGGCCCGAACTTCAGCGCCAGCGACGACAACGGCGGCGAGAAGGCCGCGACCAGCACGGTGGAGACGCAGCCGGCGATGAACGATCCGATCGCGGCGACGGTGAGCGCGGCGCCGGCCTCGCCGCGGCGCGCCATCTGGTAGCCGTCGAGGCAGGTGACGGCGGAGGCGACCTCGCCGGGCATGTTGATCAGGATCGAGGTCGTCGAGCCGCCATATTGGGCGCCGTAATAGATCCCGGCCAGCATGATCAGCGCCGACACGGGCTCCAGGGCGTAGGTCGTCGGGAGCAGCATCGCGATGGTCGCGACCGGTCCGATCCCCGGCAGCACGCCGATCAGCGTTCCCAGCAGCGCGCCCACCAGCGCGTAGAGCAGGTTGACGGGCGTCAGCGCGACGCCGAAGCCCAGCGCGAGGTGCGAAAGGACGTCCATGCCCGGGTACTCAGGCGAGGCGCGGCCAGATGGGCAGCGTCAGCTTGAGGCCCAGGATGAACACCGTCGCGGCCACGGTCGCCAGTGCGGCGCCCGCGACCAGCGCTTCCTTCCAGCGGAACTCGGGGCTGGCGGCGCTGGCGACGAGGATCAGCAGCATCGTCGACAGCGCGAGCCCGGCCGTCTGCACGATCAACCCGAACGCGACGACGCTGCCCAGCACCAGCACCGTGGGCCACCAGCGAAAGCGCGGCACCGGCGGGCCGTCGGTAGCAAGCGCGCGCAGGGCGAGGACGCCCCCGAGCACGACGAGCAGGATCCCCAGCAGGCGGGGGAAATAGCCGGGACCCATGCGCGCCGCCGATCCCAGCGTGTACTTCGACCCCAGGACCAGCGCCCCGATCCCGACGGCGACGAACAGCACGCCGGACCAGAAATCCTTCGGATTCCGGATCCTGATCATGCGGCGCTCCCTCTGAAAAATGGGGCAGGCCGCGTGCGGCCTGCCCTCGTTGTCGACCCTGCGTCAGGAAGTCAGATGCCGGCCTTGGCGCGCAGGTCCTTCACGTGCTTCTCGATCCACTGCCCCTGGGCGCGCTGCTCGAGCTGGGGCTTGGCTTCCTCGAAGGTCGGCACCTTGGCGGCGCGGACGTCCTCGACCTCGATCACGTGCCAGCCGAACTGGGTGTGCACGGGTTCGGCGCTGAACTTGCCCTTGGGCGTCGACTTGATCGCATCGCCGAAAGGCTTGACGAAGTTGGTGGGGAGGCTCCAGCCGAGCTCGCCGCCCTTGTCCTTCGAACCGGGATCCTTGGAGCGTGCCTTGGCGAGATCCTCGAACTTCGCGCCCTTCTGCAGATCGGCGATGATCGCCTTCGCTTCGTCTTCGTTTTCGACCAGGATGTGGCGGACCTTGTACTCCTTGTCGCCCATCTGCGACTTGGCGTCGTCGTATTCCTTCTTCAGGTCGGCCTCGGGCACCGGGTTCTTCTTGATCCAGTCGCCGATGTAGACGTTCGCCAGGATGTTCTCGCTGTTGAGGTCGAGCTGGGTCTTGACCTCCGGAGTCTTGTCCAGGCCCTTCTTCTTCGCCTCGCCGGCGAGCATGGTCAGCGTGTTCAGGTTGTCCTTGATCGCATTGCGCAGCTCGGGCGTGTCCTGGGCCCCCTTGGCGAGCTGCTGCTTGAGCACGAGGTCGAACTGCGCCTGCGTGTAGAGCGTCTTCTCGCTGCTCGCGGCCTTGGCCGGGGCCTTCGCGGCCGCGGCGGGCTTGGCCGGCGCCGCGGCCTGCGCGAACACGCCGGTCGAAATGAGGGCGGCCGCGGCCGCAACGGCAATGGTCAATCGTTTCATCGTGCTTGTCCTTTCGTCAGGAATGGATCTCCCCCGGCGCGTAGGCGCGGATCGCAAGCGCATGCACCGGGTGAGGAATCAGGTCGCCGACGCGCTCGAGGACTGCGCGGTGGCGGGCGATGCGGGAAAGACCCCGGAAGCGTTCCGACACGATGGTGACGGAAAAGTGTCCCGCGCCCGACGCCGCGCCGGCGTGACCGACGTGCTGCGCGCTGTCGTCGCGGATATCGAGTTCGATCGGGGCGAGCGGCGCGAGCCGCTGCTCGATCGTGGCGGCGAGGCTCACTGCGTGGGCTCGATGACGTGGCGCGCGAGGAACAGCCCCTGCGCGACCGCGAAGGCCACGAACAGGCCGATGCCGCCCCAGACCTTGAAGTTCACCCAGGTGGCGGTCGGGAAATGGAAGGCGATGTACCAGTTGGCGAGCGCCATCGCGCCGAAGAAGAGGATCCACGCCCAGGTCAGCCGGGTCCAGATCGCCGGCGGCAGCCGCAGCTCCTTCATCACCGACGCCAGGAGATCGCGGCGCCACACCAGCTTGCCCGCGGCGAGGACGCCGGCGAACGCGAGATACAGCACGGTGGGCTTCCACTTGATGAAGGTCTCGTCGTGCAGGAGCAGCGTCGCCCCGCCGAAGACGACGATGATCGCCAGCGACAGCCAGTGCACCGGCGCGACCACGCCGCGCCGATAGAGCCAGGCGATCTGCAGCACCGAGGCGACGATCGCGACCGCGGTGGCGACCCAGATTCCCTGCCACTTGAAGGCGAGGAAGAAAAGGAGCAGCGGAAAGTAATCCGCGAGGAAGCGCATAAACGCTCGATTATACCTTCAATCGGGCAGGCCGCCGCGGCGGTGCCAGCAGGCGCGCCAGGCGCTCCCAGTCGAAGGCCGGGCCGGGGTCGGTCTTGCGCCCGGGGGCGATGTCGCTGTGCCCGGTGACGTCCTCGATCGGGTAGCGCCGCCGCAGCGCCTTGACGAGCCTCGCCAGCATCGCGTACTGCGCCCCGGCGTAGGGCGCGGTGTCGGTTCCCTCGAGCTCGATGCCGATCGAATAGTCGTTGCAGCGCTCGCGTCCCCGCCAGGACGATGTGCCCGCATGCCAGGCGCGCCGGGCACAGGGGACGAACTGCAGCAGCGCACCGTCCCGGCGGACCAGGAAATGCGCGGACACGCGCAGGTTCGCGGTCGCCGCGTAATACGGATGCGCAGCGGGATCGAGGCGGTTGGTGAACAGCTGCAGGATCGCGTCGCCGCCGAACTCGCCCGGGGGCAGCGAGATGCCGTGCACGACGATCAGCGCGACCGCGCAGCCATCGGGACGCGGGTCGCAATTGGGCGACGGAACCTGGGTCGCGAGGTTGGCGACCCCGTCGGCGTCGATCGCGAGGCGAGGGCGCGCGGGTCCCCTGCGCCGGTGCGGGACGACGGAAGCGCGCGCAGCCCGACCGCGGCTCACGATCTTCAGACCGTGCGGCCCCCGTCGACCGGCAGCTCGACGCCGGTGATGAAGCGCGCGGCATCGCTGGCGAGCCAGAGCGCCGCCGCAGCGACGTCGGCGGGCCGGGACATGCGACCCAGCGGGATCGTCGCGGTGAACCGCGCGCGGTTCTCCGGCGTGTCGGGAACGCCCATGAACAGCTCGAGCATGCCCGTCGCGCCCATGACCGGGCAGATCGCGTTGACGCGGATGTTGTCGGGACCGAGCTCGACCGCCATCGACTTCGACAGCAGGTTGACGGCGGCCTTCGAGCCGTTGTACCAGGTGAGGCCCGGTCGCGGCCGGATTCCGGCCGTCGAGCCTATGTTGATGATGACCCCGCCGCCGCGCTTGCGCATCAGCGGGACGACCGCGTGCGCCATGTGGAAGATCGACTTGACGTTGACGGCGTAGACGCGGTCGAAGGTCGCCTCGTCGACGTCGAGCATCGGCTGGTTGCGGTGCGTCGTTCCGGCATTGTTGACGACGATGTCGGGCGCGCCGAACGCGTCGACGCAGGCGTCGACCAGGGCGCGCACCTGTGCCCCGTCGGCGACGTCGCAGGCAACGAACGCGCCGCGCTCGCCGAGGTCGGCCGCGACCCGGCGCGCGGCTGCGGCATCGATGTCGGCGAGCATGACGCGCGCGCCCTCGTCGGCGTACAGGCGCGCGATGCCTTCCCCGAAACCGCTGCCTGCACCGGTGACGATGGCGACCTTGCCGTCGAGCTGTCCCATCGCGGTCCCTTCCTACTTGATCCCCAGCCGCTCCATCCGGTAGCGCATTGCGCGGAAGGTGATGCCGAGGAGCTTGGCCGCCGCGGTGCGGTTGTAGCGCGTCTTCTCCAGGGCCTCGTTGATGGCCGCGCGCTCGACGCGGTCGAGGTAGTCCTGCAGCGGCCATTTCTCGCCGGCGGGCACCGGCGAATCGACTTCCTCGGCGACCGGCGTCAGATGCAGGTCCTCGGCGGTGATCCGCTGCGGGTCGGGCGCAAGCGACAGGCCGCGCTCGAGGATGTTCTCCAGCTCGCGCACGTTGCCGGGAAACGGGTAGCGCTCCAGCGCCGCGACCGCCTCGGGCTCGAGCGCGGCGGCGTTGCCGCGGGCGAGCCTCGTCAGGATCGCGTTGGCGATGAGCGGAATGTCCTCGCGCATTTCGCGCAGGCTGGGCATCGACAGCTCGATGACGTGCAGACGGTAGTAGAGGTCCTGCCGGAAGTCGCCGCTGTCGACCAGCGCCGACAGGTTCTTGTGGGTCGCGCTGATGATCCGGGTATCGACGGGCTCCTCGTTGGTCGAGCCGACCTTGCGGACCTTCTTCTCCTGGATCGCGCGCAGCAGCTTGACCTGCATCGCCAGCGGCAGGTCGGCAACCTCGTCGAGGAACAGCGTGCCCCCGTTGGCGGCCTGGAAGAAGCCGTCGCGGTCGGCTTCGGCGCCGGTGAAGGCGCCTTTCTTGTAGCCGAAGAACTCGCTCTCCATCAGGTTCTCGGGGATGGCGCCGCAGTTCACCGCGATGAACGGCTGCTCGGCGCGCGGGCCTTTCAGATGGATCATCCGCGCGGCGAGCTCCTTGCCGCTCCCCGACTCGCCGTTGATGAACACCGGGGCCTGGCTGCGGGCGAGGCGATCGATCATGCCGCGCACCTGCTGCATCGCCGGCGACTCGCCCAGCAGCTGGTAGCTGTTGGCGGGCTGCGGCTTCTCGGGCACCTTCAGCGCCTGCTTGACCAGCGCACGCAGCTGCTCGAGGGCGACCGGCTTGGCGAGATAGTCGAATGCACCCGCTTTCAGCGCGGCGACGGCGTTCTCGGCGCTGCCGAAGGCGGTGATCACCGCCACCGGGACGTCGAGGGCCTTCTGCGTGATGTGCTCGACCACGCGCAGACCCTCGCCGTCGGGAAGGTTCCAGTCGGTGAGGCACAGGTCGAACGGCCCGCTGTCGAGCAGGCGCTGGGCCTCGCCCACGGATTCCGCACGGATCGTGTCGAGACCCATCCGGGACAGCGTGAGCTCGAGCAGTTCGAGGAGATCCGGCTCGTCGTCGACGACCAGCACTCTGGGTTGACCGCGGGTTCTGCGAGACATGGTGGGGAAGGGGCGGATCGGGAGGGTAGAGGGAGGGTGGCCTGCGCCGCCATTCTAGTGCTATGCAGACGATGCGGACACCGTTGCGCGCCTGAAAGTCATCCTGAAGCTCGCGCCGGGCGACTTCGGCAACAGCTCGAGGGCCGCGCCGTTGGCGTCGGCGAGCTCGCGCGCGATGTAGAGCCCGAGACCCGTTCCGCCGGGGCGGGTGGTGAAGAAGGGCTCGAAGATGTGGGCACGGTACTCGACCGGGACCCCCGGGCCGTCGTCCCCGAGCTCGCAGATCACCGCATCACCCATGTAGCCGGGCCGCGCGGTGATCGTGATGCTCGCCTCGCGCTTCTGGCAGTGCTGCCAGGCGTTGCGCACCAGGTTCCACGCGATCTGGGAAAGGTGCCCCCGGTCGAACACGACCGGCAGCTCGTCGGGGATGTCGATGACGATTCCGCGCGCGGGAATGCCCTCGGCCTGCACGATCTCCTCGGTGATCGAGCGGATGAACTCACCGAGCTCGATGGGCTCGGGCTGCTGGCGGTCGCGACGGTTGAGCTGCAGAACCTCGCCGACGATGCGGTCGATGCGCTTGGCGTTGTTGCGGATCATCGACAGCAGGCGCGCGCCTTCGGGCGCGACCGCGCCGTCCTCCTCGAGCAATTGCGCCGCCTGGTTGATCGCCGACAGCGGATTGCGCACCTCGTGGGCGATGGACGCGGTCAGCCTGCCCATGGCGGCGAGCTTCATCTGCTGCGCCTCGTTCTGCGCGCGGCCGAGGTCCTCGAGGTAGATCAGCGTGCCGCCGTTCAATCCGGACCCGATGCGCACCAGGCGCACCCGCAGCAGGCGCTGTGTCGCATCCACCTTGAACGGAGGCAGCGCCTCCGCGGGATCCTCGTTCCATCGCCGCCAGTAGTCGTGCAGCGTGGTCGAGAACTCGACCAGCCGCATGCCCCCGCGCATGCGGCCGAATCCGCCCAGCAGCCGCGTGACCTGCGCGTTGTGACCGCGAACGACCCCGTTCAGGTCGACGACCAGCACGCCGTCCTGCATGTCCTGGATGATCAGGCGGTTGACCTGCTCGAGGTTGGCGACGTCGATTCCGCGCTGCGCGGCGAGCTCCTCCGAGGCCTTGGTGTACCTGCCGATCACGACGGCGATGCCGACCATTGCGAAATAGCCGATCGAGATCAACGCTGTCTGGAAGAGCTGCGGTCCCCCGATGTTGCCGTTGAGCGCACGCCAGGCTTCGAGCCCGAGCAGCACGATCGCGGCCAGCGCGGCGTGGAAGAACGCGGTCCGGGTCCGCAGCAGCCACCCGCTGGCCGCGAGCTGGGGGAACAGCAGGATCGGGAGCGGGGCCCCGGAGCTCCCCCCCGCAACCATCGCCAGCCCCAGGAAGAAGATGTCGCCTCCGAGCAGGGTCAGCAGCGTCTGGGGGAGCGGCAGCGGAAGCCGCTCCTGCTGGATCCAGCCGAACGCCGCGAGGCCGAACACGAAGTAGAGGGACGCCGCGATGACGAAGGAGTTGGGCGTCGTGACGTTGAGGATGCGCAGGTCCAGCAGCAGCGCAAGCCCGAGCAGCAACGCGCCGCAGACGGCGCGGAAGAGGCCGATGATCCACAGGATCCGCCGGGACGAGCCGGTGATCGAGGGCGGCAGCGGCGGAGGATCGAACCCGGAGAGGGCGGACGTCTGCGCCACGTCGGGAATCACGATGCCGCCTGGCTGCGCCTGCGGGCGCATTGCGGGTCGCCGCAGACGGGCCCGCGGGGGCCGTTGCGCGCCTCGGTGCTGGGCAGGAAGACGCCGCAGTCGGCGCAGCGGATCATCGCCGCCGGCTTGCCGCCGTTGCGTCCGCCGCGCGGCGAGCCCGCGTTGCGCCCCGGGCCGTGCTTGGCCACGTTGATGAGGCGCAGCACGAACATGCCTGCGAACACGACGACCAGCCAGAAGACGAGCTTGCCCATGGGTCAGCGGTCATCCCGGACGGGGGCTGCGCGGCAGCTGCGAGGCACGGTGCGGGATGGCGTCTTCAAGGCAGGATCTTTCCCGGATTGAGAAGTCCGCGCGGATCGAGCGCCGCCTTGACGCGGCGCATCAGCTCGATGTCCAGCGCCGGCTTGTAATGCGCGAGCTCCTCGCGCTTGAGCTGGCCGATGCCGTGCTCGGCGCTGATGCTGCCGCCGGCGGCCACGACGCGGTCGTGGACGATGCGATTCACGCGCGACGTATTGTCCATGAATGCCGCGGCCTCCGCACCCCTGGGGGCGGCGACGTTGTAATGGAGGTTGCCGTCGCCCAGGTGCCCGAACACGACCAGGCGCGAGCCGGGGAAGGCCTCGACCAGCGCGGGGTCGGTCGCTTCGATGAACGCCGGGATCGCCGACACGGGCAGCGAGATGTCGTGCTTGATGTTCGGCCCCTCGCGTCGCTGCGATTCGCTGATGTTCTCGCGCAGTGCCCACAGTCGCGCCGCCTGGTCGACGGATTGCGCGAGCGTCGCATCGGCGATCACGCCATCCTCGGTGGCCTCGCCCAGCGCCGCCTCGACCTCCGCCGCCAGCGGCGCAGTCGCCGCGCTGTCGTCGGCCTGCAGCAGCACGTACCACGGTTGTCCCGGCAGCGGGTCGGGAAGCTCCGGGTGGTGGGCGCGCGACAGCCCCAGGGCCGCGCTGCTCATCAGCTCGAAGCCGACCAGACGATCGCCGATCGCCTGCTTCATCCGGTGCAGCAGGTCGACCGCCTGCGCGACGCCGCCCATCGCCGCGAGCGCGGTCACGCGCGTGCGCGGTGAAGGAAAGAGCTTCAGCACCGCGGCGGTGACGATCCCCAGCGTGCCTTCGCTGCCGATGAACAGCTGCTTGAGGTCGTAGCCGGTGTTGTCCTTGCGCAGGCCGCGCAGGCCGTTCCACACCCGACCGTCGGCGAGGACCGCCTCGATGCCAAGCACCAGCTCGCGCATGTTGCCGTAGCGCAGGACCGCGGTGCCGCCGGCGTTGGTGGCGATGTTGCCCCCGATCGTGCAGCTCCCTTCGGAAGCCAGCGACAGCGGAAACAGCAGGCCTGCCTCCGCCGCGGCGCGCTGGGTCTCGGCCAGGGTCGCGCCCGCGTCGACGGTGATCGTCGCGTTGTCGCGGTCGAGCGCGCGGATCCTGCGCATGCGGGCGAGCGACACGACGACCGCCGTCCCCGAGGCGTCAGGCGTCGCCGCCCCGCACATTCCGGTGTTGCCGCCCTGGGGGACGAGCGCAGCGTCGGCTTCGGCACAGATGCGCACGACGGCCGCGACCTCCGCGGCATTCGCCGGCCTGACGACCGCCCGCGCCGCGCCGCGGTAACGCCCGCGCTGGTCGACGAGGAAGGGTTCGATGTCCGCCGCCGCCGTCAGCACCTGCGTGCTCCCCACTGCCTCGGCGAGTCGGGCGAGAAGGGTTGCGGCGGCGTTCGTCATGGCGCACGATATTAGCGCACTGCAAAGCGCGTGCCGCGAAGGCGCTTGCGGGTGCGCTGCGGAGGAGCGATGAGCGACGATTCCACCAGGGACACGGGTGCTGCGAAGCCATTCTCGGCCGAGGACGCGATGGCGTTCATGCAGCGGATGTGGAATCCGTTCGCGATGCCCATGCCCGTTGCCGGCGCCGCGCCGGCGGCGTCGCAGGGCGGGCCGGGACAGGGTGCCGCAGCCACGGCGCCGCCGGGGGTGATGCCCGGGATGATGGGCGGGTTCATGCCGGGAGTGATGCCTTTTCCCAATCCCGCCGCCATGTTCGCCGCGCTCGATCCGGCGGAGGTCGATCGCAAGATCGGCGAGCTGCGGGTCATCGAGGGCTGGCTGGCCATGACCTTGAACCTGATGCAGATGAGCATCAAGACGCTGGAGCTCCAGCGCGCCTCGCTGGAGGCACTGCAGCCGGCGCACGCCCCCGAACCCGCGAAGCACAAGGGCGAGGCCAAGTCGCGCAAGGCCTGAGGCCCGCGCCTGCGGCCTGTGCCGCCGCGCGCACGCGATATCCGCTAAGCGGGCCCTCGCGGCCTCAGGTCGCGCCGAGCCACGCGGCGCGCCGCGCGAGCGCGGCCGCCGGCGCCTCGGCGCGCAGCCCGAGGTGGCAGGTGTCGGCCGGCGCGGCATCGAGCTCGACATCGACGTCGATCAGCTCGTCGCGGCGAAACGCGTGTACCCGGACATGCTCGCCCGGTGCGCAGGAGGCGAGCAGCGCGTCCAGCGATTCGCCCGACGCCTTGAGGCCGTCCACGGCAACGAGCGTGTCCTGCGGCGCCAGGCCCGCACGCTCCGCAGGGCCGCCGCTGAACACGTTGCGCAGCTTCATGTCCGGATCCACCCTGGCGCCCAGCCAGCATGCCGGGAGCGCTCCCGCGGCGGGCTTGCCGCCGCGATCCTTCGGCCCGGCCGAGGGTCGCAGGTGCAGGTCGACGGCGAACGCGTCGAGCAGGGCGGCGAGCGGCGGGTCCTCGGTGCCGTCGACGTACCGGTCGAAGAATTCGCGCAGGCTCGTCCCCGCGACCTCTTCCGCGAGCGCCTGGACGCCACCTTCGGGCACCCCGACGCCGGTGCGGCCGTGGCGCTCCCACAGCGCGCGCATCACGTCGTCGAGCGAGCCGCCCCCGCCTGCGCGCAGCGTCAGGTCCAGCGCCAGGGCGATCAGCGAACCCTTGGCGTAGTAGCTGACGCCGGCGTTCGGCGAGTTCTCGTCCTGCCGGTAGAACTTGATCCACGCGTCGTAGCTCGCGTCCCCGACGCTCTGCACATGGCGGCCCGGCGTGCGCAGCACGTTGGTAATCGTGCGGCCGACGAGCTCGAGGTAGCGCGGCGCATCGACGACGCCGCTTCGGAGCAGCGCGAGATCGTCGTAATAGGACGTGATGCCCTCGAATGCCCAGAGCTGGCGGGTGTAGTTTTCGCGCGCGAGGTCGTAGGGCACGAACGCGGCCGGCTTGATCCTCTTGACGTTCCAGGCGTGGAAATACTCGTGGCTCGCGAGCCCCAGGAAATTCAGGTAATCGTCGCCGACCTCGCTGCGGCCGCGCCGGGGCAACTCGCTGCGCGAGCACAGCAGGCTGGTGCTCGAGCGATGTTCGAGCCCGCCGTAGCCGCTACCCAGCACCGTCACCAGGAACAGGTAGCGGTCGAAAGGCGCGCGGCCGCCTCGCCGGCCGCCGAAGAGGTCGTTGTGCCACTGGCAGATGCGGCCGAGATCGCGCGTCATCCGTTCGAGGTCGGCGTCCTGCCGACCGGTGAGGGCGAACTGGTGCGCGACGCCGCCGGCTGCGAACGTCGCCAGCGCGAAATCCCCCACTTCGACGGGGTGGTCGATCAACTCATCGTAGTCCTCGGCGCGATAGGGGCCGAAGCCCAGCGCCGGGGCGCCCGCGGGGGTCAACGTGGTGGCCACCCGCCAATGGGCGAATTCCGGTCCCGCGGGAGGCCGGATGTCGACGATGCACGGCGCGGCCTCGCGACCCTCCGGGCAGAGGAACACGCAGGCGCCGTTGAAGTACCCGCGCGTGGCATCGAGGTAGGCGGTGCGCACCGACACGTCGAAGGCGTATACGCGCGCGATGACCGTCACCGGCGCATCGACGGCGGCGGCGCGCCAGGTGTCCTTTCCTTCCTTGACGATCGCGATCGGGCGGCCCGCGGTCTGCGCCCGGACATCGACCAGTTGCCGGGCGAACTCGCGAATCAGGTAGCTGCCTGGAATCCACGCCGGAAGCCGGAAGCGCTGGCCCGAAGGGTCGGGGGCTTCGACGGTGCAGCGGACTTCGAACAGATGCGCGTTGGGATCGAGCGGGACGATCCGGTAATGCGTGGCGGTCATCGGCGGCAGAGGCAGGGTGGCGCCCCCGGCACGAATCGAACGTGCGACCCCATTCTTAGGAGGAATGTGCTCTATCCACTGAGCTACGGGGGCGATGCAGGGCAATTCTATCCTTCCCGGGCCGAGCGGCGGTCGACGGCCGCTACAGCCGCAGGTAGCATCGGCGCCCGAATGGAACCGATTGGCATCGAGAATCGCTGCCGGCGCGCATGCGCGTCGGTGTTGCGGCACAGCGCATCCCGCGGGCGCCGGCCGTGATCCCCTGGCTCGATGCGGCCACGCCGTTTCCCCCGATCGAGGCCGCGCTCGCCGCGCCCGACGGCCTGCTCGCCGCGGGCGCGGATCTGTCGCCGGCGCGACTCGTCGACGCGTATCGGCACGGGATCTTCCCCTGGTACAGCGAGGGGCAGCCGATCCTCTGGTGGAGTCCCGACCCGCGGATGGTGCTCTACGTCGACGAGTTCCGCGTCTCGCGCTCCCTCGCCAAGCGGATCAGGC
>JBLMVY010000149.1:0-11234 GCA_050256935.1 Candidatus Levyibacteriota bacterium
TCGTACAGGATCTCGGAGAGCTGCTTGGGCGAACCCAGGTTGAACGGACCGCCGGCCAGCGCGTGCGCCTGCTGCTCGAGCGCCAGCGCCCGCGTGCCCAGCTCGTGGCCCTGCCGCGCCAGCAATTCGCGGTCGACCAGCACGCCCTCGCGCTCCATCCGGAACAGCACTTCGCGCAGCGGGATCTCGATCGTCTCGTACACCCGCCGCAGCTTCGCATCGCTCTCGATGCGCGGGTAGAGGAAGCGGTGCAGACGCAGCGTGATGTCGGCGTCCTCGGCGGCGTATTCGGTGGCACGCTCGATCGGGACCTGGTCGAACGGGATGCGCTTCGCCCCCTTGCCCGTGACGTCGTCGTAGGTGATCGTCGTCAGGTCGAGATGGCGCCGCGCGAGGGAGTCCATGTCGTGCGGCTTGTGCGACTCGAGGACGTAGGATTCGAGCAGCGTGTCCTGCGCGACGCCCCGCAACGCGATGCCGCGGTTGGCGAGCACGTGCTGGTCGTACTTGAGGTTCTGGCCGAGCTTCCACCGCGACGCGTCGCCGAGCCACGGCGCCATGCGCTGCAACACCTGATCGGCGTCGAGCTGCGCAGGGGCGCCCGCGTAGCGGTGCCCGAGCGGGATGTAGCAGGCGACCGCCGGCTCGATCGACAGCGACAGCCCGACGATGTCGGCCTGCATCGGATCGAGGCTCGTGGTCTCGGTGTCGAAGGACACGAGGTCGGCGGCGCCGATCGCCGCGAGCCAGCGCTCGAGCGCGTCGGCGTCGAGCACGGTTTCGTAATGCGTCGGGAGCGCCGGGCGCGCGCTCGCCGGCGCGGGCGCCGCAGCGCTCTCGTCCCAGCGCCTGCCGGCGTCGTCGCTCGCCGCGAGCGCCGCGAGCCTGCCTGCCGCGTCGGCGTCGGGCCGGCGCTCGGCGTCGCGCAGCCAGCTCTTGAACTCGAAGCGCTCGTAGAGCGCGCGCAGGCGCTCGGCATCGGGAGCCTGGGGTTTGAGGTCGTCGACCTTGACCGGGAGCTCGCAGTCCACTTTCACCGTCAGCAGACGCCTGCCCTGCGGCAGCCACTCGCGCGCCTTGCGCAGATTCTCGCCGACCACGCCGCCGATCTCGTCGGCATGCGCGACGACGGCGTCGAGCGTTCCGTATTGCGCAAGCCACTTCGCCGCGGTCTTGGGCCCGACCTTGGACACGCCGGGAACATTGTCCACGGCGTCGCCGGTCAACGTCAGGAGGTCGAGCACCTGGTCGGGACGCACGCCGAAGCGGGCAACGACGCCGTCGTGATCGAGGCGCTCGTTGGTCATGGTGTTGATCAGCGTGATCCCGGGCTCGACCAGCTGCGCGAGGTCCTTGTCGGAAGTCGAGACGACGGTGTCGATGCCCGCGGCCTTCGCCTGGCGCGCCAGCGTGCCGATGACGTCGTCGGCTTCGACGCCGTCGATCACCAGCAGCGGCCAGCCGTTGGCGCGCACCGCCTCGTGCAGCGGGCCGATCTGCGCGACCAGGGGATCGGGCATCGGTGGCCGATGCGCCTTGTACTCGGGATACCAGTCGTCGCGAAAGGTCTTGCCTGGTGCATCGAAGACGACGGCGAAGTAGTCCGGCTTGCCGTCGATCACCAAACGGCGCAACATCGAAAGCACGCCGCGCAGCGCGCCCGTCGGCTCACCCCTGGATGTCCGGAGATCCGGCAACGCATGGAACGCGCGGTAAAGATATGACGAACCATCGACGAGGACGAGCGTTGCCATGCGGTCGCGAACCCACAAGATTCCCGAGTTGATCGACCCGCAATCGCTGCATTCGACGCACGGGCAGGAAGCGTGGCGGGTGCTGGGGATTATGGCAGAGTTCCATGCGGCAGCCGACCAGCTTTCCGGCGTCCACCCCGCCGTCAGCGTGTTCGGCAGCGCGCGCATCCGCGAAGGCCATCCGTATTTCACGACCGCGAAGACGATCGCGCGCAAGCTCTCCGATGCCGGCTTCTCGGTGATCTCCGGCGGCGGGCCCGGGTTGATGGAGGCGGCCAACGAGGGCGCGCACGGCGGGCGCTCGCCGGCTGTCGGGCTCAACATCGCGCTGCCCAACGAGCAGGCGAGGAACCGCTACCAGGACATCAGCCTCTACTTCCGCTATTTCTTCGCACGCAAGATGATGTTCGTGCGTTTCGCCTCGGCCTACGTCGTGCTGCCCGGCGGCTACGGCACGCTCGACGAGCTGTCCGAATGCCTGACGCTGGTGCAGACGGGCACCAGCCACCGGATCCCGATCATCCTCGTCGGCTCGGCATTCTGGCGCGGGCTGCTCGACTGGTTCGAGGACAGGCTCGTCGGCGAAGGCATGATCGCCGAGCACGACCTCAAGCTGATGCGCGTGCTCGACGACCCCGACGCGGTGGTCGACGCCATTTTCGAGTATTACGAGACCCGAGGGTTCCAGCCTTCCCGCGAGGAGCGCGAGAAGATCCTCAATCTCTGATCGCCGGCACTGCCGCGCCCGAGGACCCGCGTTTGGTAGAATGGCGCCATCGTCATCGCGCCGGTCAGCACGACCGGCCACCCGATCGCAGCGTCCGTTCTCCGGCCCCATGATTGCACGCACTTTCCTGATGTCGCTCGCGCTCGCCGCGGCGGTGGGCGGCGCATCGGCCCAAGGCCCGGCCAAGGCGCCGACGCCCACCGAGCCGCCGCCGATGCCGCCGGCCGACGCCACCGGTGATTCGGACCTGGCGCCGCAGGTCACGATCATCCGCCGCGACCAGCAGGTCATCGAGGAAGTCCGCATCAAGGGCGAGCTTCGGTACATCCGGGTGACGCCGCTGCATGGACGACCCTACTATCTGATCCCCGACGCCAACGGCGCGACCTACATCCGGCGCGACAGCCTCGACTCGTCGCTCAAGGTCCCGCTGTGGGTCCTGTTCTCCTGGTAGCCTAGGCTTCGACTCCAGCGTGCAGCGCGGGGCGCAGGGAGCGCGACGCGTGCTTCCATGTCCGTCTACACGGCCGTCACCACCGAGGAACTCGACGCATGGCTCGGCCGCTATGCGCTGGGCACGCTCGTCGAGTTCGCGCCGATCGCCGCGGGCATCGAGAACACCAATTATTTCGTCACCACCGAGCGCGGGCGCTACGTGCTGACGCTCTACGAGCGTCTGCCGGCGGAGGAGCTTCCGTTCTACCTGAACCTGATGGCGCATCTCTCGCGCGCCGGCGTCGAGGTACCCACGCCGGCGGCCGATCGCACCGGCGCCTTGTTCTCGATGCTCAACGGACGCCCCGCGGGGCTGGTCAGCCGGATCGACGGCATGGCCGTCGTGGCGCCCACGCCCGAGCACTGCGCGGCCGTCGGCAATGCGCTCGCGCGGCTGCACCTCGCCTCGCAGGGCTACCGCGCGCGCCTATCCAACCGGCGCGGCCCCGCCTGGTGGCGTCAGGCCGCACGGGCAGTCCGGCCTTTCCTGACCGCGGAGCAGAACGAGTTGCTGGCGGGCGAAGTCAGGTTCCAGACCGGTTTCGGCAAGGGCAAGCTGCCCAAGGGCGCGATCCACGGCGATCTCTTCTGCGACAACGTCCTGTTCTCGGGAAACCGGGTCGCCGGGATCATCGACTTCGGTTTCGCGGCAACCGATTTCCTGGCCTACGACCTCGCGATCGCGGTCAACGACTGGTGCGTCGCCGGCAATGCCGATGGCTCGCTCGATCCTCGCCGCCTGGACGCCATGGTCGGCGCGTATGCCGCGGTGCGCCCGCTGACGCAGGACGAGCGGAGCCAATGGCCGGCGCTGCTGCGCGCCGCCGCGCTGCGCTTCTGGGTGTCGCGTCTGTACGACCTGCACCTGCCGCGCCCGGGCGAGCTCATCCACGCCCACGATCCGCTGCCCTTCGAGCGCATCCTGCGCGCCCGCGTTGCCGCGGGCGCGCCGCCGCTCCCCGAATGACAGGCACGAGCAGGATGGCACTCCAGGCAAAGGACATCGTCTTCACCCGCTACGACGGCCGGCGCGGCGTCTCGTGGCTTGCCGAAAGCTACGCGATGCTGTCGAAGCACCGCGTGGGCTGGCTGACCCTCGTCGTCTCGTATTACCTGCTCCTCGCCGTCGTCGAGGCGCTGCCGTGGATCGGCGTCTACGTGGCTCCGATCATCAAGCCGCTGATGTCGGTGGCCTTCCTCGCCGCAGCGTGGACCCAGGAGCGCGGCGGCCGGCCGCAGCTGCGGATGCTGCTGCAGGGATTCCGTTCCAATGTCTGGACGCTGCTGCCGCTCGGCGTCGTCCTCGTTGCAGGCATCTCCCTCGCCGTCGCGGCCACGTCGCTGATCGACGGCGGCCGCCTGCTGGACCTGCTCTACGGCGCCGCGCCTGCGGATGCCGACGCTGCGGCGGCGGCGCAGCGCCTGCACGAGACGCTGGCCTCGCCGCGGGTCGAGCTCGGAATGGTCTTCGGGGCGATCTGTGCGCTGCCGACGATCCTCGCCCTGTGGTGGGCCCCCGCGCTGGTCGTCTTCCAGGATGCCAGGCTGGCGACGGCGCTGGCTGCGAGCCTGCGCGCCGCGCTTGCCAACTGGCGCCCGGTGCTGCGCTACGCCGCAGTCGTCTTCGTGCTGGGCGGCATCGTCCCCTCGCTGGTCACCTCGATGGTCGCGCTGATCGTGCCTGCACCGTTCAACGCGACGCTGGCGATGGCGCTGCTGCTGCCCTATCTCGCGCTGTTCGTCACGACGCTGCACATCTCCGACTACGTCAGCTATCGCGACGTGTTCCATGCCGGCGAGACGCTCGCGCCGATCGGACACGCGAACGACGCGGGCTGACACGACGCGGCAACGGGCCGCGCGCTCCGGCGGACCTTCGCGTCACGCGGCCTCGAGCCGCGCGTAATCGAGCGCCAGCCATTTGACGCCGGCGTCGCGGAAATTCACCTGCACGCGCGCGTCGCTGCCCCGTCCTTCGGCGTCGATGATCACGCCCAGCCCGAACTTGGCATGGCGGACGCTCTGGCCGATGCGCCACGCAGGGGCGGGCGGCGTCGGGCTCGGACCGACGCCTGCACCCGCGCCGGTGGACGCCGGCAGCTCCGCCGACCGCGGCGGCCGGTCGCGTCCCCATTCGGCTTCGTCGAATTCGCGGCCGCGGCGCCGTTCGCGGCCGGACAGCCACTGCACGAGATCGCGCGGGATCTCGTCGATGAAGCGCGAGGCGACGTTGTAGCGCAGCTGCCCGTGCAGCATCCGGCTCTGCGCGAGCGTGAGGTACAGCCGGCGTCGCGCGCGCGTCACCGCGACATACATCAGCCGGCGCTCCTCCTCGAGGCCCTCGGCCTCGTTGCGGCTGTTGTCGTGGGGGAACAGGCCCTCCTCGAGGCCGGTGACGAACACCGTGTGGAACTCGAGACCCTTGGCGGCGTGCATGGTCATCAGCTGCAGCGCAGGCCGCCCTTCCGCCGCCTGCGTATCGCCCGCCTCCAGCGCCGCATGGGCGAGGAACGCGGTCAGCGGATCGCTCGCGCCTTCGACCGCCGCGGCGTCGGCCGCGGCCGGTTCGCCCGGCGCCGCCGACGGCGCAGGTTCCGGCGCCGCTCCGCGAGCGCCGGCGATCGGGGCGTCGACGGCCAGGTCGGCTTCCCGGACGAAGGCGCCGGCGGCATTGACGAGCTCCTCGAGATTCTCGACGCGCTCGCTGCCGTCCTTTTCCTGCCGGTAATGCGCGATCAGCCCCGACGCTTCGATGACATGCGCGACCGTCTCGTCCAGCGGCAGGCCCCGGGTCACCTCGCGCGCATCCTCGATCAGCCGCACGAAGCCCGCCAGCGCGCTGCCCGCCTTGCCGCGGGTCGCCCCCGCGCAGGCCGCCTGCCACAGCGTCGTGCCCTGCGCGCGTGCCGCATCCTGCAACTGCTCGAGCGTGCGCGCCCCGATGCCGCGGGGCGGAAAGTTGACGGCGCGCAGGAAGGCGCCATCGTCACCCGGCTCGACGAGCAGCCTCAGGTAGGCGAGCGCGTGCTTGACCTCGGCGCGCTCGAAGAAGCGCATGCCCCCGTAGACGCGATAGGGCAGTCCCGCGTTGAACAGCGCATGCTCGAGGACGCGCGACTGGGCATTGCTGCGATATAGCAGCGCCACCTGATCGAGCGCCAGACCCTCGTCGATCAGGCCCTTGACCACCTCGACGATGAACGCAGCCTCGTCGATGTCGCTGCCGGCGGCGAATGCGCGCACCGGCTCGCCCTTGCCCTCGCTGGTCCACAGGTTCTTGCCCAGGCGCGCCGCGTTGTGCCGGATCAGGGCGTTCGCCGCGTCGAGGATGTGCCCGTGCGAGCGGTAATTCTGCTCGAGCTTGATCAGGGCGACGGGGGCTCCGGGACGCGCGAAGTCGCGCTCGAAGCTGCGCATGTTGCCGACGTCCGCGCCGCGGAACGCGTAGATCGACTGATCGTCGTCGCCGACCGCGAACACCGCGGCGTCGGGTCCGGCGAGCAGGCGCAGCCAGCGGTACTGCAGGACGTTGGTGTCCTGGAACTCGTCGACCAGGAGGTCGGAGAAGCGCCGCCGATAGTGCTCGCGGATCGCGTCGTTGCGCTCCAAAAGCTCGAAGCTGCGCAGCAGCAGCTCGGCGAAATCGACGACACCCTCGCGCTGGCACATCGCCTCGTAGAGCGCATAGTGCTCGACCCGGCGCCGCGACATCTCGTCGCCGGCCTCGACCGCGTTGGGCCGCAGGCCGTGCTCCTTGGCGTCGGCGATGAACCACTGCAGCTCCCGGGGCGGATAGCGCTCGTCGTCGATGCCGTGCGCGCGGTACATGCGCTTGATCAGCGCAAGCTGGTCGGCGGTGTCGAGAATCTGGAAGAGTTGCGGGAGGCCGGCGTCCCGGTAGTGCGCGCGCAGCATCCGGTTGCACAGGCCGTGGAAGGTGCCGATCCACATCCCGCGCGTGTTGAGCGGCGTCAGCGCGGACAGGCGGACGAGCATCTCCTTGGCCGCCTTGTTCGTGAAGGTGACGGCCAGGATCGACAGCGGGCTTGCCTGACCCGTCGCCAGCAGCCACGCGATGCGCGTGGTCAGCACGCGGGTCTTGCCGCTGCCCGCCCCGGCCAGGATCAGCGCGGAGGCGTGCGGCAGGGTGACAGCGGCGAGTTGTTCGGGATTGAGATCCGACAGGAGAGGCGAAGACATTGCCTGCAATTATAGGCGACGCGCAACGGTGCGCCGCCGCCCGGTCACCGGGGGCTATAATCCGCGACGCTTCGACACCCGCCGCCGACGATGCCCCGCGCTCCCGACGAACAGCCCGCCGTCAATTCCGCGACGATGCGGTCGTTCGTCCACTGGATCCGCGCGGCGGCGCCCTACGTCCACGCCTTTCGCGGCCATACGTTCGTCATCGCCTTCGGTGGCGAAGTGGTGGCCGACGAGGGGTTCCTGGGGGTCGTCCACGACCTCAACCTGCTCCACAGCCTGGGCATCAAGCTGGTCGTCGCGCATGGCTGCCGACCGCAGGTCGATGCGATCCTCGCGCAGCAGAACATTCCCAGCCGCTTCGCCCATGGCGTGCGCGTCACCGACCCGGAGACCATGGACTGCGTGCTCGAGGCCGCGGGACAGGTTCGTGCGCGGATCGAGGCGCTGCTGTCGCTCGGCCTCGCGAACTCGCCGATGGCCGGTGCCCGCAACCGGGTCTCCTCCGGGAATTACCTGACCGCCAAGCCGATGGGCGTGGTCGAGGGCGTCGACATGCAGCTCTCGGGCGAGGTGCGCCGCATCGACACCGAGGCGATCCAGCAGCGCCTCGACGACGGCGACATCGTGCTGATCTCGCCCCTCGGGTACTCACCGACCGGCGAGATCTTCAACCTGACCGTCGAGGAGGTGGCGACGCAGTGCGCGGTGCGCATGGACGCCACCAAGCTGATCTTCCTGATCGATGCCGACGGCGTGCGCAACAACCGGCGCCAGCTCCTCTCCGACCTGTCGACGGCCGATGCCGAGGCCATGCTCGCGCGGCCCGAAAAGCTCGCGCCCGACGTCCGCGTCTGCCTGCCGGCGGCGGTACGCGCCTGCAACAACGGCGTGAAGCGCGCGCACCTGATCAGCCGGCGCCACGACGGTGCGCTGCTGCTCGAGCTCTTCACGCGCGACGGCATCGGCACGATGGTGTCGGCGACCGCGCTCGCCCACATCCGCAACGCGACCATCGACGACGTCGGCGGGATCCTGTCGATCATCGAGCCGCTCGAGGAACAGGGGGTGCTCGTGCGCCGCTCGCGCGAGCGGCTGGAAAGCGAGATCGAGCGCTTCATCGTCGCCGAATACGACAACCACATCATCGGCTGCGCGGCGCTCTATGCGTTTCCAAGCGAGCGCGCCGGGGAACTCGCCGCGCTGGCGGTGCACCCGGACTTCCGGCGCGAAGGCTACGGCGAGGCGCTGATGCAGGAGATCGAGCAGCGCGCGCGCAAGCTGCGCCTCGCCTCGCTGTTCGTGCTGACGACCAAGACCTCGCACTGGTTCCTCGAGCGCGGTTTCAGGAATGCCGAGATCGCCGACCTGCCGCAGCAGAAGCAGGCGCTCTACAATTACCAGCGCAAGTCGCTGGTGTACCTCAAGTCCCTGTAGCTCCCGGCCGCAGCGGTCGGAAGCAATCGCGAAGGAATCGGGCAATGGCAAGAACGGTCAAGTGCGTGAAGCTCGGGCGGGAGGCCGAAGGCCTCGACTTTCCGCCGTATCCGGGCGAACTCGGCAAGCGCATCTTCGAGAACGTGTCGAAGGAGGCGTGGGCGCAGTGGCTCAAGCAGCAGACGATGCTCGTCAACGAGAATCGCCTGACGCTCGCTGACCCGCGTGCCCGCAAATGGCTGGCCGAGCAGATGGAGAAGCATTTCTTCGGCGCGGGGGCGGAGATGCCTGCCGGGTACGTGCCTCCAAGCCAGTAGCCGCGCCCGCTTCACGCCCTTTCCCTGCGGCTCGCGCCGCACGGCGATCACCGGTCAGCAAGGAAGGGCAGCGGTGCCTGCTGCGGGCGGCCGCAGCCAATCGTCGCAGTCCCACCCCAGCAGGCGTTCGAGCGCGCGAATCTCGTCGGCGAAGCATTCCGCGAGATGCGCCCACGCGGCGGGTTGCATCGGCCCCGCATATTCGCGCGCGTTGACGATCCTCGGAGCGACGCATGGAAATGGCGGCAGCCCGAGAAAGTCGGCGATCCGCGCGAGTGTCTGCGCGCAGCCGAACCAAAGGTCCTCGCTGCGCAGGATGAGGGTCTGTTCCACCGGAAAGTGGCGCCACAGTCGCTGCAGCTGGCTCACGTAGAAGCCGCGGCCCGCATAGGACGTTCGGCGATCCTGCAGCGGTGCCGCCGCGCGCGTTCGCTCGGGCTCGGCCAGCAGCGCCTCGAGAAACGGCAGCTTCTCGCGACCGCCGAGCCGCTCCTTGTTCCAGTGCGAATGCGCACGGGCGATCGGGTTGCGCAGGACGATCACGATCTTCAGCGCCGGGTTGTAGCGGGCCAGCCGGGCTGCGGCAGGAGTCCAGTACATGTAGCTCGGCGTGGCTTCGCCGCGCAGCTGGCCGGGTAGCCGCGGCCCGAAATTGGCGTGATACGCGCCAAAGTCGACCGGATGAGCAGCGAAGTTCTCTTCGTGGTCGAAGAAGTGAAGTTCCTTGCGCGTGAGCGGCATCGAGACGCTCGGGTGATCGCGCAGGTAATGATCGAGGGTGGTGGTGCCGCCCCTCTGCGTTCCAGCGACGACAAAGTCGAGTTCCTTCCCCGGCGCGACGGCCTCGGATGCGATCCGTCCATGACAGTGCTTGAAGCGCAGGCCACTCCCGCAGGGGCAGGGTCCATTGCGCATGCTCATCCGTCCCTCCGCGTCACTGCCTTGCGACGATTGTAATTCGACGCAGTGGATCGACCGGTTGCGGGCTGCTAGACTCGCCCGCATGGCGAGCCCTCCGATCAGCCGCTACCCGGTCCCGACGCTCGACGAGCTGCCGCAGGACATCCAGGCCCGCATCCTCGAGGTCCAGCAGAAGGCCGGGTTCGTCCCCAACGTCTTCGTTACGCTCGCCCATCGTCCCGACGAGTTCCGTGCGTTCTTCGCCTACCACGACGCGCTGATGCTGCGGGAGGGCGGGCTGTCGAAGGCCGAGCGCGAGATGATCGTCGTCGCGACCTCGGGCGCGAACGACTGCCTCTACTGCATCGTCGCGCACGGGGCGATCCTGCGCATCTATGCGAAGAATCCGCTGGTCGCCGACCAGGTCGCCGTCAATTACCGCAAGGCCGACATCACGCCGCGCCAGAAAGCGATGCTCGCTTTCGCGCTGAAGGTCGCGTTGCACAGCGTCGAGATCGGCGACGAGGACTTCGCCGCGCTGCATCAGCACGGGTTCTCCGACGAGGACATCTGGGACATCGGGGCGATCGCCGCCTTCTTCGCGCTGTCGAACCGGATGGCGAACCTCATCGCGATGCGGCCGAACGACGAGTTCTACACGCTGGGGCGCCTGCCGAAGCAGAAGTAGCGTCCCTTCGACAGAAGTAACTTCCGTTCAGGCGTGGCGTGCGGCGCCGGCCTCCCGCCCGGGACTTCGGCGGCGCAGCGCTCGTCGTCGCGCGGGTCCCGGTGCGACTTCGGTCGCCAGCCCACGGCTCCCTCGTCGCACCACCCGCTTTGCGACGACTGCGCCGCAGGCGTCTCGGGTGGGAGGCCGGCGCCGCACGCCATTCGATGCATCGACGCCAAGCGCACATCCGATCGGGACGGTGCATGGCGAGTCAGCTCTGGCGCGCCCCGGACAGCGGGGCAAAGCGCGGCGAGCGCGAGCGTGCGCGACGGATGTCACGGGTGGTGCGGCGAGCGAGCCCGACGGCAACACCCGCTGCAGGATGTCCTCGAGCGACGCGGCACCGGGACCCGTAAGCCGGCGTTTGCGCACTCCGAGCGCACAGCCGCGCCTTGCCCCGCTGTCCACGGCGTAAACACTACGCGGGGACGCGCTGCGCCGTCAGCGCAGATACCTGCCGAACCAGTCGAGCATCCGCTTCCAGGCGTCTTCCGCGGGCCCTTTCCGGTAGCTCGGTCGGTAGTCGGCGAGGAAGCCGTGCGGGGTGTCGGGGTAGGTGACGATCTCGACCGTCTTGCCTGCGGCCTTCATCGCCTCCGCGATCCTCGCGGTCGTGTCGTTCGGAATGCCGGGATCGTCGCCGCCGTAGAGGCCCAGCACGGCGCCCCCGA
>JBLMVY010000150.1:0-4812 GCA_050256935.1 Candidatus Levyibacteriota bacterium
CGCGCTCAAGCCGGGCGCGCCGCAGATCCACGACGGCGCGCCGGGCAACCGGTGCTACACGTGGGCGCTCGGCGACAAGACGGCGGTCGACGCCGCGTTCGCCAAGGCCGCGCACGTGACGAAGCTCGACATCGTCAACAACCGCCTGATCCCGAACGCGATCGAGCCGCGCGCGGCGGTGGCCGCCTACAGCCGGTCCGACGACAGCTACACGCTGCACGTCACGAGCCAGAACCCGCACGTCGAGCGCCTCTTGATGACGGCGTTCGTGCTGGGCCTGCCCGAGCACAAGGTGCGCGTGATCGCGCCCGACGTCGGCGGCGGCTTCGGCTCGAAGATCTACCTCTACGCGGAAGAGACCGCGATGGTCTGGGCGAGCAAGCGCGTCAATCGCCCGATCAAGTGGACGTGCGAGCGGGGCGAGGCGTTCATGTCCGATGCGCACGGCCGCGACCACGTCACGCACGCCGAGCTCGCGTGCGACGCCAACGGCAAGTTCCTCGCGATGCGCGTGCAGACCACCGCGAACATGGGCGCGTACCTGTCGACGTTCGCGTCGTGCATTCCGACGATCCTGTACGCGACGCTGCTGGCGGGCCAGTACACGACGCCCGCCATCTACTGCGAGGTGACCGCGGCGTTCACCAACACCGCGCCGGTCGATGCCTACCGCGGCGCGGGCCGTCCCGAGGCGACCTACGTCGTCGAGCGCATCGTGCGCGAGGCAGGCGTCGAGATGGGCCTGGCCCAGGACGAGATCCGGCGGCGCAACTTCATCCGCAGCTTCCCCTACCAGACGCCGGTCGCGCTGACCTACGACATCGGCGACTACGACCAGACCCTCGCCGGCGCCAACGAGCTGGCCGACGTCAAGGGCTTCCCGGCGCGCAAGGCCGAGGCCGCCAAGCGCGGCAAGCTGCGCGGCCTGGGCTATGCGTCGTACATCGAGGCCTGCGGCCTCGCGCCTTCGAACGTCGCGGGCGCGCTGGGCGCGCGCGCGGGCCTGTTCGAGGCGGGCCAGGTCCGCGTGCATCCGACCGGCAGCGTGACGGTGTTCACCGGCTCGCACAGCCACGGCCAGGGGCACGAGACGACGTTCGCGCAGATCGTCGCGTCGCGGCTGGGCATCCCGGTGGAGAACGTCGACGTCGTGCACGGCGACACGGGCCGCGTGCTGTTCGGCATGGGCACCTACGGCTCGCGCTCGCTCGCGGTCGGCGGCACGGCGATCGTCAAGGCGCTCGACAAGGTCGTCGCCAAGGGCAAGAAGATCGCGGCGCACCTGCTCGAGGCCGCGGAGACCGACATCGAGTTCCAGGACGGCAAGTTCACCGTCGCCGGCACCGATCGCAGCAAGACGTTCGGCGAGATCGCGCTGACCGCCTACGTTCCGCACAACTATCCGCTCGACAAGCTCGAGCCGGGGCTCGACGAGACGGCGTTCTACGATCCGACCAATTTCACCTATCCGGCAGGCACCCACATCTGCGAGGTCGAGGTCGACCCCGACACCGGCGTCGTCCAGGTCGTCAGCTTCAGCGCCTGCGACGACTTCGGCAACATCATCAACCCGATGATCGTCGAGGGACAGGTGCATGGCGGCCTGGGGCAGGGCATCGGCCAGGCGCTGCTCGAGAACTGCGTCTACGACGCAGACAGCGGACAGCTGCTGACCGGCAGCTACATGGACTACGCGATGCCGCGTGCCGACGACCTGCCTTCGTTCAAGGTCGCCACGCGCGTCACGCCCTGCACGCACAATCCGCTGGGCGCCAAGGGCTGCGGCGAGGCGGGGGCGATCGGCTCGCCGGCGGCGCTGATGAACGCCGTGCTCGACGCCCTGGCGCCGCTGGGGGTCAGGCACCTCGACATGCCCGCGTCGCCGCATCGCGTGTGGCAGGCGATCCAGTCCGCAACTGCCAGCGCCTGACAGGACACCAAGGAGCCGACCATGTACGAAGTCGAATACCAGAAAGCCAGGTCCGTCGCCGACGCCGCAGCGCTGATCGCCAGGACCGGCGGCAAGCCGCTGGCGGGCGGACAGAGCCTGATCGCCGCGATGAAGCTGCGCCTCGCCCAGCCGGGGACGCTCGTCGACCTGTCGGGCATCGCCGAGCTGCAGGGCATCCGCAAGGAAGGCGATGCGGTGGTGATCGGCGCGATGACGCGCCACGCCGACATCGCGGCCTCGGCCGAGGTCAGGCGCGCGATCCCGGCGCTCGCGGCGCTGGCCGAGGGCATCGGCGACCGCCAGGTGCGCAACATGGGCACGATCGGCGGATCGATCGCCAACAACGATCCCGCCGCCGACTGGCCGGCGGCGCTGGTCGCGCTGAACGCGACGGTCGTCACCGACAAGCGCAGGATCGCCGCCGGGGATTTCTTCAAGGGCATCTACGAGACCGCGCTCGCCGTTGACGAGATCGTCACGGCGATCGCGTTCCCGGTGCCGAAGAAAGCCGCCTACGCCAAGTTCCCGAGCCCGGCGTCGCGATTCGCGCTGGTCGGGGTGTTCGTCGCGCAGCTCGCCGACGGCAGCGTGCGCGTGGCCGTCACCGGTGCCGCGCCGGCCGTGTTCCGCGCCGGGGGCATCGAGGCGGCGCTCGCCAAGAGCTTCAACGCCGATGCCGCCAAGGCGGTGAAAGTCGATGCGTCGAACCTCAACACCGACCTGCACGCGTCCGCCGCCTACCGCGCGCACCTCGTGTCGGTGATGGCGTCGCGGGCGGTCGCAGCCTGCGGGTGACGGTCGGAGGAAGGGACGCCGGCGCTGGCGCGCACCCGGGGGCCGACGCGCGCCCGGGCCCGCCGGCGCCTGCGCGAATCGCAGGCTTGCGCAGGTGGCCTAGAATGAGGGGTCGAACCCCGAACGGCCGTTCCCTTGGATAACCTGCGCACGCCCGCCGCTCCCCCCGCATCGGTCGATGCGACCCTCGCGCTCCTCGGGGAGCACGATTACGTCGCCGACCGCCGTCTCGCGACTGCGGTATTCCTGGCGCTGCGCCTGGGTCGCCCGCTGTTCCTCGAAGGCGAGGCCGGCGTGGGCAAGACCGAGCTCGCCAAGGTGCTCGCGGCGGGGCTGCGCAAGCGCCTGCTGCGCCTGCAATGCTACGAGGGTCTCGATACCGCGGCGGCGGTCTACGAGTGGAACTATCCGCGGCAGATGGTCGAGATCAGGCTGGCCGAAGCCGCCGGCGGCGTCGAGCGCTCGGAGCTCGCCCACGACATCTTCACCACGCGCTTCCTGCTGCGCCGGCCGCTGCTGCAGGCGCTCGCTCCCGAGGACGGCATACCGCCCGTGCTGCTGATCGACGAGCTCGATCGCGCCGACGAGCCTTTCGAAGCCTACCTGCTCGAAGTGCTGTCGGACTTCCAGGTGACGATTCCCGAGCTCGGAACCATCCGCGCCGCGGCGGCGCCGGTGGTCGTCATCACCTCGAACCGCACCCGCGAGATCCACGACGCCATCAAGCGGCGCTGCCTCTATCACTGGGTCGGCTATCCCGACGCCGAGCGCGAGCTCGCGATCCTGCGGCGCAAGTGCCCGGCCGCGTCGGAGACGCTCGCCCGGCAGATCGTCGCGTTCACGCAGCGCCTGCGTGCCCTCGACCTGTTCAAGGCGCCGGGAATCGCCGAGACCCTCGACTGGGCCGAAGCGCTGGTCGCGCTCGACCGCATCACCCTCGATCCGCAGACGGTCGCCGACACCCTGGGCGCGCTGCTCAAGTACCAGGACGACATCGCGGCGATCACGCCCGAGGTCGCCGCGCGGCTCGCCGAGGAGGCGCAGGCGGCGAAGGAAGGGGCGTGAGCGCGGGCGCCTCCGCCTCCCCGGCGCTGGCTTTCCTCGCGCAACTGCCGCGGGGCAAGGTGGCGGAGAACGTCCTGCATTTCGTGCGCATGCTGCGCGCCGCGGGCCTGCCGGTCGGGCCCGCCAAGGTGATCGACGCCCTGTCCGCGGTCGAGGCCGTGGGCATCGAGAACCGGAGCGATTTCCGCGAAGCGCTGGCGGCGGTGATCGTCTCGCGGCGCGAGCACCTCGTGCTGTTCGAACAGGCTTTCGACCTGTACTGGCGCAACCCCCGCCTGCTCGAGAAGATGCTGGCGGCGCTGCTGCCCAAGGTCGAGGGTCGCGTCGGGGACGGCGCGCAGCTTCCGGCGCGGCTCGCCCAGGCGATGCTGCCGCCGCGCCGCCGCGACGAGGGCGGTGAACAGGAGACCGAGCTCGACGCGGCATTCTCGTTCTCCGCGCGCGAGGTGTTGCAGCGCAAGGACTTCGCGAGCATGACCGTCGAGGAGCTCGCCGAGGTCAGGGCGCTGCTGCGGCACATTGCATTGCCGCTGCCCGAATTGCCGGTGCGCAGGACGATCGCGGCGCCGCGGGGCCGCAGCGTCGACATGCGCGCGACCCTGCGCCGCAGCGTCGGCGCCGGCGGCGCGCTCGCGCCGCTGCGCTTCCGGGCGCGCCGCAAGCGCACGCCGCCGCTGGTGGTGCTCTGCGACATCTCGGGCTCGATGGATCGCTACGCGCGGATGCTGCTGCATTTCCTGCACGCGATCACCAACGAGGGCGATCGCGTGCACGTGCTGACCTTCGGGACGCGGCTCACCAACATCACGCGGCACCTGCGCCACCGCGATGTCGACGTCGCGCTGGCGCAGGTCGCTGCCGCGGTCGAGGACTGGGCTGGCGGGACGCGCATCGGCAACTGCCTCGCCGAGTTCAATCGCCGCTGGTCGCGCCGGCTGCTCGGCCAGAACGCCGTGGTGCTCCTGATCAGCGACGGCCTGGATGCCGATGCGGGGGAGGGC
>JBLMVY010000151.1:0-3520 GCA_050256935.1 Candidatus Levyibacteriota bacterium
CATGCGCAGGGCGCGCGGCATCGGCAGCGTCATGGCCTACGGCATCTCGTCGGGGGCGCTGCGCGCCGCGCTGTTCGCGCAGCGCCATCCCGACCGCGTGTCGCGCCTGGCGCTTGACGCTTTCGTCTGGACCGGCGAGGGTGCGCCGACGCTCGAGCAGCGGCGCAAGAGGCTGCCCGAATTCATGGCGAACAAGCGGCGGCCGATCGACCGCGCCTTCGTCTACGCGATCTTCGAGCGCGACCATCCCGAATGCGCCGAGAAGAGCGTCGTGGACGCCTTCGCCGAAGCGATCCTCGCCCTCGACGATTCGATGCCCAACGGCACCTACGTCGACATGTGCTCGAAGCTGCCGGTCGTCGATCCGGCGCTGATCACCATGCCCACCGTCGTCCTGCGCGGGCAGTACGACGGCATCGCGGCCTTCGACGACCTGATCGAGTTCTTCAAGCGGCTGCCCAATCCCGACAAGCAGTTTTCGCTGATGGCCGGAATCTCGCACGCGAGCTTCCAGCAGAAGAACTACCTGACCGTCTACCACATCCTGCACGCGTACTTCACGCAGCCGGCGCCGGTGTACGCCGGCCACTAGCGGCGACGCTGCCCGCCGCCGCGGCGGGGCCCCCGGGCCTCGCGGGGCACCGGGCTTCAGCGCGCGGCGGCGACCGACTCGACCACGCCGTCGGCCACCAGCGCGTCGATCTCCGCGTCGCCGTAGCCGTATTCGCGCAGCAGTTCGCGGGTGTGCTCGCCCAGTTGCGGCGCCGGGCGCAGGATGGCGGTCGGCGTGCCGGAGAAGTGGATCGGACAGCCCAGGGACCGGGTCGGACCCGCCTGCGGATGCTCGGTCTCGACGATCATGCCGCGCGCGAGCATCTGCGGATGCTCGACCGCCTCGCCGATGCTGTGCACCGGTCCCGCGGGAACGCCCGCGGCGTCGAACGCGGCAATCCACTCGGCCCGGGTCCGCGTCGCGAGGATCGCGCTCATCGCGGCGACGAGCTCGTCGCGGTGGGCGATGCGCATCGAATTGGTCGCGTAGCGCGGGTCGTCGCGCCATTCCGGGTGCCCGAGGACCTCGGCGATGCGCTCCCAGTTCGCCTGGTTCGCACCGCCGATGTTGAGCCATCCGTCCGAGGCTGCGAAGGCCTGGTAGGGCGCGGTGAGGAGGTGCGCCGAGCCGGTCGGCCCCGGCGACTTGCCCGTCGCGAAGTAGATGGCCGCCTGCCAGTAGGTCTGCTGCAGCGCGGCTTCGGCGAGCGAGGTGTCGACGACCTGCCCCTGCCCCGTCTTCAGCCGGTGCACGTACGCGGCGACGATGCCCAGCGCGGCGAGGATCCCCGCATTGATGTCGGCGACCGAGCCGCCCGCCTTGACCGGAGGTCCGCCGGGCTCGCCGGTGATCGACATCAGGCCGGCGTAGCCTTGGGCGATCAGGTCGAAGCCGCCCTTGTCGGCGTCGGGACCGTTGCGGCCATAGCCGGAGATCGCGCAGTAGATGAGTCCGGGATTCACGGCGGCGAGCGTGTCGTAGCCCAGCCCCAGCTTCTCGAGGGTGCCGCGCCGGAAGTTCTCGGTCAGCACGTCGGCATCGCGCACCATGCGCAGCAGCACGTCGCGCCCGGCGGGATGCTTGAGGTTGAGCGCGATGCCCCGCTTGTTGCGGTTCAGCACCAGGAAAGGCGCCGAGACGCCGTTCACCCGCGGCTCGCGGTAGCCGCGCGAATCGTCACCGCCGGGCAGCTTCTCGACCTTGACGACATCGGCGCCCATGTCGGCGAGCAGCATGCCGCAGGTCGGCCCGGCCATGATCTGCGCCAGCTCCAGCACGCGCACGCCGGCGAGGGGGCCGGGATGCCGCCCCTGCGCGGAACCCGGCGGTGGTGAACCCGCGGTGCTGCCGGCCCCGGCCATCAGCGCCCCGTGAACCCGGGCCGGGCCTTGGCGAGGAAAGCCGCGTAGCCGATGCGGAAATCCTCGGTGTCGAAGCAGTCGAAGCATTCGTCGGCTTCGGCTGCGGTGATCGGCCGCGGATCGGCGAGGCGGCGCGCGAATTTCTTGTGCCAGCGCGCGACCAGCGGTGCGCCTTCGGCGATCCGCGCCGCGGTCGCCGCGGCTTCGGCAGCGACGCGGTCGTCGGGGACCACGCGCGACACCAGCCCCTTGCGCAAGGCCTCGGCCGCGTCGAAGATCCGGCCCTCGAGCAGGATCTCGAGCGCGATGTCGGTCCCGACCAGGCGCACCAGAGGCGCCATCTCGGCGTAGGCCATGACCAGTCCCAGGTTCTTGATCGGCGCGCCGAAGCGGCTGCCCTCTCCGCAGATGCGAAGGTCGCACAGCGCCGCGATCTCGAGGCCGCCGCCGACGCAGATGCCGTGGATCTGCGCCACCATGGGAACCGGACAGGCGGCGAGCGCGCGGGCCGTCGCGTGCATGTCCGCGCCATAGGCGCGCGCCTGCTCCTTGCTCGACCGCTCACGCGCGAATTCCCCGATGTCGTTGCCCGGCGAGAAGGCGCGCTCGCCGGCGCCGCGAAGCACGATGCAGCGAAGCTGCGCATCCGCGGACAGCGACTCGATGGCGCTGCCGAGCTCGCGCCACATCTGCCGCGTCAGCGCATTGAGCTTGTCCGGCCGGTTGAGCGTGACCGTCGCGACGTCGGCTTCGCGCGTGACGAGGATCGTGCCGGATGCGGCTGCCGCGCTCATCGATAGAACAGGTCGACCAGGCCCATGCCGGTGATCGGAACGTAGGTGACCAGCAGCAGCACGCCGACGAGCACGCCGATGAACCAGATGTTGATGCGCGTCACCTCCCAGACCGACGCGCGCGCGATCGAGCTCGCGACCATCAGCACGCTCGCGACCGGCGGCGTCTGCTGCCCGATGCCGAGGTTGACGGTGACGATCAGCCCGAAATGCACCGGATCGATGCCCACCGCCTGCACCAGCGGCATGACGACGGGCACGACCAGGATGATCGCCGCCGCCGAATGCAGGAACATGCCCAGCAGCAGGAACAGCAGGTTCAGCATCGCCAGCACCAGCCACTTGTTGTGGGTCATCTGCGACACCGCCTGCGCGAGATGCTGGGGCGCCTGCACCTCGGTCAGGTAGGTGCCGAGCAGCGCGCTGGTCGCGACCAGCAGCATGACCACCGCGGTCTGCACGCCGCCCTCGAGCACCGCCCGCCGCAGTTCGCCGAGGTTGAGCTCGCGATAGATGACCAGCCCGACGAACAGCGAGGCGACGACGGCGAGCGCCGCACCCTCGGTCGCGGTGACCACGCCGCCGAAGATCCCCCCGAGGATGATGATCGGCAGCAGGAAAGCCCACAGCGCCTCGCGCGCAGTCCTGCGCACGCTCGCCCACGAGAATGCCTCCTCGCGCGGCAGGTTGTAGCGGCGCGCGAACATGTGCGCCATGCCCATCAGGCCGACGCCGCCGATGATCCCGGGGACGATGCCGGCGACGAAGAGCTGGACGACCGAGGTCCCCGCCATCACCGCGTAGAGGATCAT
>JBLMVY010000152.1:0-4509 GCA_050256935.1 Candidatus Levyibacteriota bacterium
GCACGGCCGGGGGATCTCGCCGATGCCGTCGCGAAGCTGCGCGAGGCGGGGGTCGGACTCGATGCGATCCTGCGCTGGCTCGACGATGCGCTGATCAGCCCGGTGCTGACCGCGCATCCGACCGAAGTCCAGCGCAAGAGCATCCTCGACGTCGAGCGCGAGATCGCAAGGCTCCTCACCTGGCGCGATCGCACGACGCTCACGCCCGACGAGTCGGCCGACCTCGCCTTCCGGCTGCACACGCTGGTGCTCGAGCTCTGGCAGACGGCGATGCTGCGTCTCACCCGGCTGCGGGTGAAGGACGAGGTCGACAACGGTCTCGCGTATTACGGCTACACGTTCCTCGCCGAGATCCCGAGGCTGCACGCGTCGCTGGAGCGCCTGCTGCGCGCCGAGTATGGCGCCGCCGGCGTCAGGGTGCCGGCGTTCTTCCGCATGGGCTCGTGGATCGGCGGCGACCGCGACGGCAATCCCTTCGTCGTGGCCGAGACGCTGACCTATGCGATCCGCGCCCAGGCCGGGGTCGCATTCGCGCATTACCTCGACGAGGTGCATCGGCTGGGCGGTGAGCTCTCGATCTCGACGCGCCTGGTGACGCCTTCGCCGGCCCTGCTCGCGCTCGCCGGATCGGCGCACGATCCCAATCCCCACCGGCAGGACGAGCCCTACCGGCAGGCGCTGATCGGCATCTACGCGAAACTCGCCGCGACCGCCCGCGTCCTCGCCGACCTCGATCCTGCGCGACCGTCGCAGGTCGCGGCTGCGGCCTACGCATCGCCCGCGGAATTCCACGCCGATCTCGACACCATCGCCGAGTCGCTCGCCACGCACGGCGCAGCCGAGCTCGCCGTGCGCAGGCTCGACCCGCTGCGTCGCGCCGTCGACGTGTTCGGCTTTCACCTGGCGGCGATCGACCTGCGCCAGAACAGCGACGTGCACGAGCAGGTGGTCGCCGAGCTCCTGTTGCGCGCCGACGTGGCGCCCGACTATGCGGCGCTTCCCGAGCCCGCGCGCGTTGCGCTGCTCGCGCGCGAGCTCGCGAGCCCGCGCCTCCTGCACTCGCCCCACCTCGGGTATTCGGAGCGCACGGCCTCCGAGCTCGCGATCCTGCGCGTGGCCGCCGACGTGCATGCGCGCTATGGCCGCGACGCGCTTCCGAACTACGTGATCTCCAAGTGCCAGTCGGTCTCCGATCTCCTGGAGACCGCAGTGCTGCTGAAGGAAGTCGGGCTGGCAATGCCCGGAAGGCTCGACGTCGACATCGTGCCGCTGTTCGAGACCATCGACGACCTGACGCACTGCGGAACCATCATGCGTCAGGCCTTCGCGCTGCCTGCCTACCGGGCCTTCGTCGCCAGCCGCGGCGACTGGCAGGAAGTCATGCTCGGCTATTCCGACAGCAACAAGGATGGCGGCTACGTGACGGCGAACTGGGCGCTGTACCGCGCCGAGCTGCTGCTGGTCGAGGCCTTTCGCGGGCACGGGGTCGGGCTGCGCCTCTTCCACGGGCGCGGCGGCACGGTGGGGCGCGGCGGCGGCCCGAGCCACGACGCGATCCTCGCGCAGCCCGCCGGAAGCGTCAGCGGGGGCCTGCGTCTCACCGAGCAGGGCGAGATCATCGCCAGCAAGTATTCGGATCCCGAGCTTGGCCGGCGCAACCTCGAGTCGCTGGTCGCCGCGACGCTGGAGGCGAGCCTCCATGACGCGGAACGCCTGGGTGAGCGCGCGCAGGCCTATTTCGAGGCGATGGATGGCCTGTCCGCGCATGCCCGCGCCGCCTACCGGGACCTGGTCTACGGAACGCCGGAGTTCGTCGAGTACTTCCGTGCATCGACGCCGATCTCGGAGATCGCCGAGCTCAACATCGGCAGCCGGCCAGCCTCGCGCAGCGCGTCGGCGAGGATCGAGGACCTGCGCGCGATTCCCTGGGTCTTCAGCTGGGGCCAGTGCCGGCTGATGCTGCCTGGATGGTACGGATTCGGCTCGGCCGTCGACGCCTGGCTCGCGACGAACCCCGAAGGCCTCGGCCTGCTGTCGGAGATGCACGCGCGCTGGCCGTTCTTCCGCTCGATGCTGTCGAACATGGGGATGGTGTTCGCCAAGACCGACCTCGCGATCGCTTCGCGCTATGCGGAGCTCGTCCCCGATCCCGGCATACGCGCGTCGGTGTACGCACGGATCGCGGCCGAGCACGAGAGGACCCTGCGCCATTACCTGGCGATCACCGGCCAGCGGACGCTGCTCGAGGACAATCCGACGCTCGCGCGCAGCATGCGCAACCGCTTCCCCTATCTCGACCCGCTCAACCACCTGCAGGTCGAGTTGCTGCGCCGCTATCGCGCGGGCGAGACCGACGTCCGCTCGCGCAGCGCGATCCACCTGACGATCAACGGCCTCGCCGCAGGACTGCGCAACAGCGGCTGATCCGCCGATGCCGGGCGTCCCTGACCGCGCAGCGCATCCATCGCACGGTATAATTCGCGGATTGTGGCTTGCACCTTCCGGCGGGAACCGAAGGCTGCAGCCGCGTCCCCATCGATGCGTATCCTCCTTTCCAACGACGACGGCTACTTCGCCCCAGGCCTCGAGCATCTCGCCGCGGCCCTTCGCTCCCGCGCCGACATCACCGTCGTCGCGCCCGAGCGCGATCGCAGCGGTGCCTCGAACTCGCTGACCCTCGATCGGCCGCTGTCGGTGCGCCGCGCTCCCAACGGTTTCCTGTTCGTCAACGGCACGCCCACCGATTGCGTGCATCTCGCCGTCACCGGCCTGCTCGACGAGCTTCCCGACATGGTGATCTCGGGGATCAACCTCGGGGCGAACATGGGCGACGACACCATCTATTCGGGAACCGTCGCCGCCGCGACCGAAGGCTATCTGCTGGGCGTTCCCTCGGTGGCCATTTCGCTGACCTCCAAGACCGCCGCGCATTTCGAGACCGCGGCGGCCGTCGCGGTCGAACTGCTCGAGCGGCACCAGCGACAGGCATCCGGCCCGTGGTTGCTCAACGTCAACGTGCCCGACGTCCCGCAGTCGGCGCTGAAGGGCTACCGGATCACGCGCCTGGGCCGGCGCCACAAGGCCGAGGACGTCGTGCGCATGCAGAGCCCCCGCGGCGAGACCGTCTACTGGGTCGGCGCCGCGGGTCCGGCGGCCGATTCGGGCGAGGGTACGGATTTTCATGCGGTCGCGAATCACCATGTTTCGGTGACGCCGCTGCAGATCGACCTGACCAATCGCGAGCAGATGGCCGGCGTGGCGGCATGGCTGGATCGCTGAACGACACAACGACAGGGAGACGCGGGCGATGGGAGCGCTCGGCGCGGGCAACCGGGGGCGAATGAGCGGCATCGGCATGACGTCCGACCGGACGCGTGCGCGGATGGTCGAGAGGCTGCGCGGCGAAGGCATACGCGACGAGGTCGTCCTCTCCGCGATGAACGCCATTCCGCGCCACATCTTCGTCGACGAGGCGCTCGCCATCCGCGTGTACGACGACGTCCCGCTGCCGATCGGCCACGGGCAGACGATCTCCCAGCCCTGGGTGGTCGCCAGGATGTCCGAGCTCGCGCGCAACGGCCGCACGCTGGACAGCGTGCTCGAGATCGGCACCGGCTGCGGCTACCAGACCGCGGTGCTCTCGAAGATCGCGACGACCGTCTACACGGTCGAGCGCATCGGGGCGCTGGTCAACAAGGCGCGGCGCCACCTGCAATCGCTGAAGATCCGCAACGTGCATCTCGCCCACGGCGACGGCAGCGCGGATCTCGGCGAAGCGCTGGCGGTCGACGCCATCGTCGTGACCGCGGGCGCCACCCACGTGCCCGCGTCGCTGCTCAAATACCTGAAGCCCGGCGGGCGGATGGTGCTGCCACTGTCGGGTGGCGACGAGGCGGAACGCGGCACGCAGCGCCTGACCGTGATCGAGCTCGGCCCGGCCGGCATCCGCGAGCAGACCTTCGATGCGGTAAGATTCGTCCCTCTCCTTCCCGGACTCGCCTGAACTTTCGGGCTGCCGGCCAGTCGTTGGATCGATGTCTGCGCAATTGCCGTTCTTCCGATTCGCTTCCAGGGCCCGTCACGCTGCGGCGCTGACCATCGCGGCGCTCGTCGTCGTCGGATGCGCGAGCACGCGGCCCGCGCCGGTCGAGGACCATGGTGGCATGCGCGCCGCGGCGGGCGCGCCCGGTGCCGCGGGCGCAAGCGCGAGGAAGGCGACCCCGGGCGAGACCGGTCCGGCGACGACCTACACGGTCAAGCGCGGCGACACGCTCTACCAGATCGCGCTGGACAACGGGCTCGATTACCGTGAGCTCGCGGCGTGGAACAACATCGACAACGTCAACAGGATCTACGTGGGCCAGGTGCTGCGCCTCGCAGCGCCGGGGCAGTTGCCCGCCGCCGTGCAGGCCGCGGCAGCGGGCGGCTCGGCCACCGCCGCCGGCAGCGCGGTCGGCGTGGCCTATGCCCCCGTCGGTGCGGCTGCGGCAGGATCTGCGCCGGGCGCTG
>JBLMVY010000153.1:0-7108 GCA_050256935.1 Candidatus Levyibacteriota bacterium
GGCTCGATCCCGGTGTTCGCCGCGTCGCGGCAAGGCGAGGAAGCCGAAGCGGCCGGCGGCGCCCGCGCCCCTGCCGCGGAAGCTGCGAGCAGCTGCTGTGCTCCGGCGCCCGCCACCGTGAACGCAAAGATCCCCGTCAAGGCGCGCGGCGGGTGCTGCGCCTGAGCCCGAAGAATTGCCCCGAGGGCGAATCCGGGAACGCGCACAGCGAAGATCAGCCAGTGAGCGACAGCCGTTACAACGTCCTGTTCCTGTGCACCGGCAACTCGGCGCGAAGCATCATCGCCGAGAGCCTGCTGAACGCGATGGGCGGCGAACGCTTCCGCGGCTACAGCGCGGGGAGCCACCCTGGCGGCTCGGTCAACCCGCTGGTGCTCGAGCACCTGCAAGCGATGGGCATCGGCACCCAGGGCGTCCGCAGCAAGTCGTGGGACGAGTTCGCGAGCCCTGCCGCTCCGCAGATGGACCTGGTGATCACCGTCTGCGATCAGGCCGCCGGCGAAGCCTGCCCGCTGTGGCCGGGGATGCCGGCCAAGGCGCACTGGAGCGCCCCCGATCCCGCGGCGTTCATGGACGACCCGGCCAAGGCCCGGGCAGTGATCCGCGGGGTGTTCCAGCTGATGCAGCGGCGCATCTCGCTGCTGCTCGCCCTGCCGATCGAGCGCCTCGACCGGATGTCGCTGCAGTCCGAAACCCGGGCCATCGCCGGGCGAACCGCTGCCGAGCGGGCCTGACCCGTCCGTCCATGTCGGTCCGGTGCGAAGTCACCGCCAGGGTCGCTGCAGGCGCGCCGATGAGCGCCTTCGAGCGCTACCTGACGTTGTGGGTGCTCCTGTGCATCGTCGCCGGCATCGCCCTGGGCCAGGTGTTCCCGCAGGCCTTCCAGGCCATCGGCCGGATGGAGATCGCGCAGGTCAACCTGCCGGTCGGCGCCCTGATCTGGGTGATGATCATCCCGATGCTGATGAAGGTCGACTTCGGCGCGCTGCACGAGGTCAAGCAGCACGGCCGCGGCATCGGCGTGACGCTGTTCGTCAACTGGCTCATCAAGCCGTTCTCGATGGCGCTGCTGGCGTGGCTGTTCATTCGCCACCTGTTCGCGCCACTGCTGCCCGCGGAGCAGGTCGACGGCTACGTGGCGGGCCTGATCCTGCTCGCATCCGCACCCTGCACCGCGATGGTCTTCGTCTGGAGTCGGCTCACCGGCGGCGACCCGCTGTTCACGCTGTCGCAGGTGGCGTTGAACGACACGATCATGATCTTCGCCTTCGCGCCGCTGGTCGCGCTGCTGCTCGGCATGTCCGCGATCGTCGTACCCTGGGCGACCCTGATCGCGTCGGTGGCGCTGTACATCGTGATCCCGGTAGCCATCGCCCAGGCATGGCGGGCGCGCCTGCTGCACCTTGGACAGTCGGCCTTCGACGCCGCGCTCGCGAAGATCGGTCCCTGGTCGATCGGGGCCCTGCTCGCGACCCTGGTGCTGCTGTTCGCGTTCCAGGGACAGGCGATCCTCGCCCAGCCGCTGATCATCGCGCTGCTGGCCGTGCCGATCCTGGTGCAGGTGTTCTTCAACGCGACGCTCGCGTATGTCCTCAACCGCGCGCTGGGCGAGACGCATCCGGTGGCGTGTCCGTCGTCGCTGATCGGCGCCTCCAACTTCTTCGAGCTGGCGGTCGCGACGGCCATCAGCCTCTTCGGCTTCGACTCGGGGGCTGCACTCGCGACGGTCGTCGGGGTCCTGATCGAGGTGCCCGTGATGCTGCTGGTCGTGCACGTCGTGAACGCAACACGCCGCTGGTACGAGGCCGGTGATCGCGTCCGTTCCGTGCCCGGAGGTTGAGCGCCGCTCCGGCGTCACCGATCGCCGATCGCTCGGAGCAGCGCCCAATGGATCGGCGCTTGCGCTGGATCAATGCGCCAGCGCCCTTCCCGACGCAGACTTCAAGTTCAATGCGCGTCCCGTCGCGGTATGGGACGGCGCGCCGCGACGGGTCTGCCCCGGCCGCGCGCGCCCGGGGCGGCTCGTCATTCTCGAGGCTAAGACCCATGAGCAAACTCGAAGTCGTGCTGTGCAATCCGGTGCGCACGGCAATCGGCACCTACGGCGGCACGTTGAAGGAGATCACCGCACCGGCGCTGGGCGCCGCCGCCATCCGCGAGTCGCTCAAGCGCGCGGGACTCGCCGGGGACAAGGTGCAATCGGTCACCATGGGCAACGTCATTCAGGCCGGCGTCCGCATGAACCCGGCCCGGCAGGCGGGAATCGGCGCCGGGCTGCCCGTCGAGGTACCGGCGCTGACCGTGAATCGCGTCTGTGGGTCCGGCGCACAGGCGATTGCCAGCGCAGCCATGGAGATAGCGTCCGGGGTCGTGGAGTGCGCGGTCGCCGGCGGCATGGAGAACATGGATCGGGCGCCCTACCTCCTCCCGCAGGGGCGCTGGGGAGCGCGCATGGGCGACGTGGCGCTGCTGGACAGCATGCTCTACGACGGCCTGAACGACGCCTTCAGCGGCCAGCATTCGGGCTGGCACACCGAGGACCTGGCCCAGAAGAAGGGCCTCTCCCGCGCCGACCAGGATCGCTGGGCGCTGCGCTCGCAGCAGCGATTTTCCGAGGCGCAGGCCGCCGGGCGCTTCGATGCCGAGATCGTGCCGCTCGAGGTGCCGGGTCGCAAGGGACCGACCGTATTCGCCAGGGACGAGCACAATCGTCCCGACACGACGATCGAGTCGCTGACCAAGCTGAAGCCCGCGTTCCGCAAGGACGGAACGATCACGGCAGGCAACGCGCCGGGACTCAACACCGCAGGCGCCGCCGTGATCGTCGCCGAGCGCAGCTGGGCGGAGCGCAACGGGCTCGCGCCGATGGCGCGCCTCGCGAGCCATGCGGTGGCAGGCGTCGAGCCGGGATTCTTCGGCCTCGGCCCCGTCCCTGCCGTGCGCCAGGCCCTGGCGCGCGCCGGCTGGTCCACGGCCGACGTACAGCGCGTCGAGATCAACGAGGCATTCGCCGCGATTTCCCTGGCCTGCCTGCGCGAGCTCGGGTTCCCCGAGGACATCGTCAACGTCGAGGGCGGCGCGATCGCGCACGGTCATCCGATCGGCGCAAGCGGCGCCGTGCTGACCACGCGCATCCTGCACTCGATGAAGCGCGACGGACAAAAGCGCGGCGTCGTGACGTTGTGCATCGGGGGCGGCCAGGGCATCGCGCTGGCGCTCGAAATGCTCTAGCCCCTGCCGGTCCGGCCCGCCCCGCCCATCGAGAACGAGGAGCCACCATGCCCAATCATCCGCCCCAGGTGGGTGCGCCGGACCCGGAACTCGAGACCTCGCCGATCTTCGACGAGAACGACGAGTTCTCGCTGGATCTCGAGCTGGAAGCGCCTGCCTGCCTCTTCAACGGCGTGGCGTACCCGGTCGGCCAGTATGTCGTGAGCGGTAACGAGCTGCTGCACTGCGAGGAGCGCGGCGTCTGGATACGCCGGGGCGAAAAGCGCCCCGAGTGACGACGGCCGCGGGGCCCTCGCCCCCTCAGGTCGAAGGCAGTGCGTGCACCATCCGCTTGAACTGCTGCCACTCCACCGCCGGCCAGATCTCCGAATGCGCGTGGCCGTAGCTTCGTATCAGGGCCGACACGCGCATCGCCGTCTCGATGTCGGGCGCGCTGAAGATGTCGACGTAGTCGTAGGGCCCCAGCACGGCGTAATCCGCGATCCACTTCACGTCGGGGCAGGCAGCGCGGATCTGCTCCACCGCATGACGCTCGAGGGTCTCGAACGACTTGGGCTGGTGCAGTGATTCGACGGACATCCGGGTCAGCATGACGTAGGTGGGCATGGCGCCTCCTCGGGTGGAATCCGCGCTGCAGCGCGTTGCGGGACGGATCAACGTCGGGCGCGGGCCTCCCGCACCCGCTCGCGCTCGATCGCATGGACGAGATCGCCCAGTTGCTCGGCGACGATGTCGAGAACGTCATCGAGCGTCACCAGTCCCGCCAGCGCGCCATTGGGCGCAACCACCGGCGCACGGCGGACGCCGCGTTCGCGCATCAGGCGCAGGACCTCGGTCACGGAATCCTGTTCGCGGACCGTGAACAGATCGGCCGACATGACGTCGCGCACGCGAAGCTGCCGCGGGTCCAGTCCTTTGGCGATCACCGCAAGCATCAGATCGCGATCGGTCAGCATTCCGACGGGAACGCGCTCCGCCTGGCGGTCGACGACGATGACGAGGCTGCCGACGTGAAAATCGCTCATCAGCTTCCCCGCGTCGGAAAGCGTGGCATCCGGTTGCTCGACAACGACTTCGCGATTGCATATCTCGCCGGCATTCATCGCGGCACCTGCTCCAGTGAAGGAAGATCGATGGGCATCGCTCGCGCCGAGGATCAGGGCCCGCGTCCGGTGCTCGAGCCATTGCGCAGCTCACGCCGCAGGATCTTCCCGATCGGCGACTTCGGCAAGCTGTCGCGGAACTCCACCCGGTGCGGCATCTTGTAGCTGGCGAGCTGGGTCCTGCAGTGCTCGAGCACGGATTGCTCGGTCAGGTCGGGATCGCGCTTGACGACCACCAGCTTCACCACCTCGCCCGTCTTGGGGTGAGGCACGCCCACGGCACCGCATTCCAGGACGCCGGGATGGGCCGCGACGACGCTCTCGAGCTCGTTGGGATACACCTTGAACCCGGAAACCACGATGACGTCCTTCTTGCGATCGGTGACCGTGAAGTAGCCGTCGCCATCCATGTAGCCGACATCGCCGGTCTTCAACCAGCCATCGCGCATCACTTCGGCCGTTTCGCCCGGATTGTTCCAGTAGCCCTTCATCACCTGCGGCCCGCGTACGCAGATCTCCCCCGTGTACTCTTCGAGAGCGCCTTCGCCGGTCCACGCCGGCAATTCATTGAATTCCTCGTCGCGGATCGAAACCTCGGTCGACGGAAACGGCAGGCCGATCGCGCCTGTCCACGGTGCATCCAGCGGATTCGCGCAGACGCCCGGCGAGGTCTCGGTCAAGCCATAGGCCTCGGTGATGCCGTGGCCGGTCACCTGCTTCCACCGGTCCGCAACCGGCTTCTGGATGGCCGCACCACCGCCGACGACCACCTTGACCGCGGAGAAATCGAGCTCGCCGAAGCCGCGCGCGTTGAGGAGGCCGTTGAACAGCGTATTGACGCCGGTCATGACGCTCCACTTCCACTTTCCCAGCTCCTTGACGAAGGCGCGCATGTCGCGCGGATTGGCGATCAGCACGATCAGGCTGCCCCAGGCCATGAACGACAGCGTCGAGGTGAGGGCGAAGATGTGATACAGCGGCAGGGGCGCGATGACGATTTCGGCGCCTTCCCTGAAAGCCCCCGAGACCCACACGCCGGTCTGCTCGATGTTGGCGAGGATGTTCCGGTGGGTCAGCATCGCCGCTTTCGGCATCCCCGTGGTCCCGCCGGTGTACTGCAGGAACGCGACGTCCTCCGGGACGGCGGCGACCGGATCGAGGGGAGCGCTTCCGCCCTGCCTGAGCGCCTTGCGGAATCCGACGGCGCGGTCGATGCGCCACGGCGAAACCATCTTCTTCACCCGCTTGACGATGAAGTTGACGATCCAGCGCTTTCCGGATGGCAGCAGGTCTCCGACCTGGGTGGCGATCACGTGTTCGACCGGCGTGTTCGCGAGCACGCGCTGCAGCGTGTGGGCGAAGGTCTCGACGATGACGATCGCCCGGGCCCCCGAATCCCGCAGCTGATGCTCGAGCTCGCGCGGCGTGTAGAGGGGATTGACGTTGACCACCGTCATGCCTGCACGCAGGATGCCGAACAATGCCACCGGATACTGCAGCAGGTTCGGAGACATGATCGCGACGCGCTCGCCCCTTCCCATGCCCGGCAGGCCCTGCAGGAAGGCCGCGAAGTCGCGTGACAGCCGGTCGAGGTCGGTGAAGCTCAGCGTGTGGCCGAGATTGTGGAATGCGGGGCGATCGGGAAAGCGGGCGACCGTCCTCGCGAGCAGGTCCGGCAGGGAGGCGAAGCGGGCGGGGTCGATCTCGGCCGGGATGCCGGCCGGGTAGCTCTTCAGCCAGATCCTGTCGGCCATGATCCCGCGTTCCGGCCGTCCCGCCCCGCGGCATCGATCGCGGGGCGGACTCGGGTGCCGGGCGGCGTCAGTGCTTTGCCTGGACGCGCGGCGAAGAATGGTGATGCGCGATCCGCCATTCCCCGTTGCGCCGCGTCACGAGCATGGTGAAGCGCGAAGGGGCCGGCACCGGCTGGCCGTCCTTCATGTGCGTGAACTCGTAGAAGCCGGTGACCACGACCGCGTTGTCGTCGAGGACGATGCTGTGCCGCTCCTGGATCACGTTCCTGTTGCCGCTTCCCTGCAACTTGAGGGCCGTGAAATACGCGCGGATCGCGTCGGCGCCCACGGAAATGATGGGACTCTTGGTCCCGAGGAGGATCGCATCGGGCCAATAGCTGGCAACCACCGCATCCACGTCATTGGCCGTATAGGCCGCCGAGAACCGATCGATCGCCGCGTTGGCATCCTGCAAGGGTCCGGCGATCGCCGCAGCGGGAATGGCCAGCATCAGGGCCACGAGCAGGATCCGGATCGGACGGGCAAGGTCGGGCATGCGCAGAGCGGGGAAAGCACTCATGACTATTCCTCCTTTTGGGTGGCTGCCGCGACCGCCAATCTGCGACGCCACGGCTCCCGCGTCAAGGGCCGGCCCGCGCCGGCTCGGCGGCGATCCGTGGCCGGGGCATCACTTCGCCTCGGGTTTCGCCCGCCACTCGCGTGCGCGCTGCTTCGCCTCGTCGAGCTGGTCGCTGGTCAGCTTCGCACCGACGTCCTGCATCGCATGGGCGACATCCATGCGCGCCCCGCCCGCGGGCAGACCGCGAAAGGCGATCTGCAACCACTTGAACGCTTCGACGCTGTCCTTGGGGACGCCATTGCCGGCCGCGTAGAGCAGGCCCAGGTTCAGTTGGGCAAATGGCATGCCCTGGTCGGCGGCGCGGCGAAACCACTTGGCGGCGTCGGCATCGCTCTTGTCGACGCCGATGCCCGCGGCATAGCTCGCGCCGACGTTGTATTGCGCGGCGGCGTTGCCCTGGT
>JBLMVY010000154.1:0-5356 GCA_050256935.1 Candidatus Levyibacteriota bacterium
GGCGGGCACGATGGCGGCGAGCGTGAGCAGCGCTGCGACGAGGGCGCGGCGCAGGATTGCGGTATGGGTCATCGTCATCTTCGGGTCATCCCTGGGGTCATCCTTCGCGGCGTCCTTCGAGCCATTCCGGCGCTCGCCCTTGCCGGCATGCGTCGTATACGGCCGCGCATAACGCGCGGCGCACTATAGCGCATTTACAATGCGCCTGTCCGATTCCCGGCTCCGCGCCATGGATCCCGTTTCCGACCGATCGTACTTCCCGCGCTGGTCGCTGCGCCGCGAGGGCATCGTCGCACCCGGCGAGCGGCTGCCGGCGCTGCAGACCGCGGTGCTCGGCCTGCAGCACGTCGTCGCGATGTTCGGCGCCACGGTCCTGGCGCCGCTGCTGATGGGTTTCGATCCCAACGTCGCCATCCTGTTCTCGGGCGTCGGCACCCTGGTCTTCTTCGTCCTGGTCGGCGGACGCGTGCCGAGCTACCTGGGATCGAGCTTTGCGTTCATCGCCGTCGTCATCGCGGCGACCGGGTATGCGGGCAGCGGACCGAACGCCAACCTCGGCGTCGCGCTGGGGGGCATCATCGCGGCGGGTGCGCTCTATGCCGTCATCGGCGCGATCGTGATGGCGGTGGGCCACGCCTGGGTCGATCGCCTGATGCCGCCGGTGGTCACCGGCAGCATCGTCGCGGTGATCGGCCTCAACCTCGCGCCGATCGCGGTCAAGGGCATCTCGGGAAGTCCGTTCGACACCTGGATCGGCCTCGCGACCATCGTGTCGGTCGGCCTGGTCGCGGTTCGCGCCCCCGGCCTCGCACGCCGGCTGCCGATCCTGCTCGGGGGCGTCGCGGGCTACCTGCTCTACGCGCTGTGCGCCAACGGGCTGGGCCTGGGCAAGCCCATCGACTTCTCGGCGGTCGCCAGCGCGCCGTGGATCGGATGGCCCAGGCTGACCGCGCCCGTCTGGGACGCGCACGCGGTCGCGCTGATTGCGCCGGTGGCCATCGTGCTGATCGCCGAGAACCTCGGCCACGTCAAGGCCGTGGCGGCGATGACCGGCCAGAACCTCGACGCCTGGCTGGGACGCGCATTCGTCGGCGACGGGCTGGCAACGATGATCGCGGGCGCCGGCGGCGGCACCGGCGTCACGACCTACGCCGAGAACATCGGGGTCATGGCCGTCACCCGCGTCTATTCGACGCTGCTGTTCGTGGTCGCGGCGGTGGTCGCGATCGCCCTGGGTTTCTCACCGAGGTTCGGTGCGCTGATCAGGACCATCCCCGGTCCGGTGCTGGGCGGACTGTCGATCGTGGTGTTCGGCCTGATCACCGCGACCGGCGGTCGGATCTGGGTGCAGAACCAGGTCGATTTCTCGCGCTCGCGCAACCTCGTCACCGCCGCCGTCACCCTGACCGTCGGCGCCGGCGATCTGGCGCTCAAGCTCGGCGGCTTCACCCTGGGTGGCATCGGCACGGCGACCTTCGGGGCGATCCTGCTCTACCAGCTGTTTGGCGACGGGGCCGGGCCGGAGACGACGGGCTCAGCGTAAGAGCGTCGCCAGCGCAGCCAGGTCGGCGGCGCCTGCCTTCGCCGCCCGCGTCTCGATGTTGCGATAGCGCCGCAGGACTTCGGCGCCGACCTCGGTCAGGCGCGTGCCGCCGCCGCGCCTTCCGCCGGTCTCCGCTTCGACGACGGGCTGCGCGAAACAGCGATTCATGGTGTCGACCAGCAGCCACGCGCGGCGATACGACATGCCCAGCGCTTTCGCGGCCGCGGTGATCGACCCGGTGCTGCCGATCGCTTCGAGGAGATCGACCTTGCCGGGGCCGATCGCGATGTCGTCGCCCCTGACGATGCGCAGGCGGAACTGGACTTCGGGAGCGGCGCGATGCATGGCGCGCAAGCATACCGCAGCGCTGCGTCGCCCCCCGGCCCGACGCTAGCCGGGCAGCTTGTCGGAGACGAGCTTCATCAGCGGCGTGATGACGTCGATGGGCAGCGGGAAGATGATCGTCGAGTTCTTGTCGGCGGCGATCACGGTGAGCGTCTCGAGGTAGCGCAGCTGCAGCGCCTGCGGCTGGCGGGCGAGCACCTCCGCGGCTTCGTAGAGCTTCTGCGCGGCCTGCAGCTCGCCTTCGGCGTGGATCACCTTCGCCCGCCGCTCGCGCTCGGCCTCGGCCTGGCGCGCGATGGCGCGGATCATCGTCTCGTTGATGTCGACGTGCTTGATCTCGACGTTGGAGACCTTGATCCCCCACGACAGCGTCTGCGCATCCAGCGTCTGCTGGATGTCGACGTTGAGCTTCTCGCGCTGGGAGAGCATCTCGTCGAGATCGTGCTTGCCGAGCACCGAGCGCAACGTCGTCTGCGCGAGCTGGGAAGTCGCCATCAGGAAGTTCTCGACCTCGATGATCGCCCTCTGCGGATCGACGACCCGGAAGTAGACGACGGCGTTGACCTTGACCGACACGTTGTCGCGGGAGATGACGTCCTGGCTGGGCACGTCGAGGACGACGGTCCGCAGCTCGACGCGAACCATCTGCTGGATGCCCGGGATGAGCACGACCAGCCCCGGCCCCTTCACCTTCCAGAAGCGACCGAGCTGGAACACGACCCCGCGCTGGTATTCGCGCAGGACGCGCAGCGACGAAGCGGCGATCGCGACGACGATCGCCAGGACCACCAGCGGGCTCACGAGCTCCATCTCATCCTCCTTCGCAGGGTTCGACGCGGGGCAGCGTGCCGTCGATGCCGACGACCCGGATCCTCTGGCCGGGCGCCACGCGCGACGTCGCGCGCACCTGCCAGGTCTCGCCGCGTATGGTCGCCCAGCCCGTGCCGGCGTCGCCCGCGTCGTCGACCATAGCACCCTCGGCGCCGACCAGCGTCGCGACGCCGGAGACCACCGGCCTGCGGCGCGCGCGCCAGGCCATGCGCACGACGACGATGACGAATCCCGCGCTCGCCAGCGCGAGCACGACGATCAGCGGCAGCGGCAGGCCGAACCCGGGAACGTCGGTGTCGATCAGCATCGTCGCACCCAGGATGAACGCGACGATCCCGCCCACCCCCAGCGACCCGAACGCCGGCACGAAAGCCTCGGCGACCATGAAGGCGATTCCCAGCGCGATCAGGGCGAGCCCGGCATAGCTGACGGGCAGCAGGTGCAGCGCGTAGAGGCCGGCCAGCAGCGATACCGCGCCGACGACACCGGGGAACAGGTAGCCCGGGTGGCCGAACTCGAAGATCAGCCCGTAGATGCCGACGAGCAGCAGGATCAGCGCGACGCTGGGATCGGTGACGAGGGCGAGGAGCCTGAAATGCCAGTCGGGGTCGAAGGCGACCGTCGGCGCGCCGGCGAGTTGCAGCACGCGCGAGCCGCCCGCGACCGGGATCCTTCGGCCGTCGATCCGCTGCAGCAGGTCCGGACGGTCCTGCGCGACCACGTCGACGACATGCTGCGCGAGCGCCTCGTCGGCGGACAGGCTCGCGGCTTCGAACACCGCACGCTCGCCAAAGGTCGCATTGCGGCCGCGCAGCTGGGCGAGGCTGCGGATGTAGGCCGCGGCGTCCTGCATCGCCTTGCGCTCGTGCACGTCCGTGCCGGCGGGCGGCGAGGTCCGCTCGCCAGCCGCGCCTCCGCCGGTCCCGTCCCGGGATGGCGCAGGCGGAGGCGGCTGCGGCGCCTCCCCGAATCCGATCGCGACCGGGGACGCGGCGCCGACGCTGGTCCCCGGCGCCATCGCGGCCACGTGGCATGCATAGAGGATGAAGGTCCCCGCGCTCGCCGCCCGCGCGCCGGAAGGCGCGACGAATCCGGCGACCGGCACCGGCGAGGCGAGGATCGCCTGCACGATTTCGCGCATCGAGGTATCGAGCCCGCCCGGGGTGTCGAGCTGCAGCACCACCAGCTGCGCACGATCGGTCGCGGCGCGCGCGAGGCCGCGCTGCACGTACTGCGCGGTCGCCGGGCCGATGACGCCGTCGACGTGCAGCGTCACGATCGGCGCAGGCGCGGCGGCAGGCGCCGGCGCCCCCAGCGCGCCGAGCGCCGGCAGGACGATCAGCACCAGGAGCGGGAACAGGCGCACAGAGGCCTCCGCGGCGATCCGCTGCGGCAGCACCACGCCGCGCACTCTCTCGCGGCGGCGAGCCTGCCGCGAATCCCTTGCATTATCCGCGTCCCGCGTCCTCGCCCCAACCCCATCCTGCGCGGGCGCGGGGGGCGGGGAGCGGCGCTCGTCAGCCGTGCGCCGTCAGCGGCGAGGTGTCAGCGGCCTGGGTCGCAGGTTCGGGCGCGGTCCGAATTCCGGTCGCGCGGGACCCGTGGTCGCGGCGATCTCCAGCGCCGTCGCGAGCGCGGTCTCGAGCTGGCGATCGCGGCCCGCCTGCACATCCTGCGGCGCATTGTCGACGACGATGTCCGGATCGGTGCCGTAGTTCTCCACGCTCCAGCCGACGTCGCTGAACCAGAAGGAGAACTCGGGCTGGGTCGTCTCGGTGCCGTCGACCAGCGGATGGCGCGGATTGATGCCGATGACCCCGCCCCAGGTGCGCGTTCCGACGAGCTTGCCGATCTTCATCAGCTTGAAGCAGTGGGAGAAGATGTCGCCGTCGGAGCCGGCATGCTCGTTGGTCAGCGCGACGACCGGGCCCGCCGGCGACTCGTTGGGATAGGGCTCGGGCTGTCCCCAGCGCGACAGGTCGTAGCCCAGCCGCTTGCGCGCGACCTTCTCCAGCAGCAATTGCGACACGTGACCGCCACGGTTGTAGCGCAGGTCGACGATCAGCGCGTCGCGGTCGCATTCGCCGCTGAAGTAGCGATGGAACTCGGCGAAGCCGGCCGACATCATGTCGGGCAGGTGCAGGTACCCGACGCGATTCCCGGATCGCTCGTGGACGAATTCGCGGTTGCGCTCGACCCATTCGCGATAGCGCGCAGGGACTTCGTCGGCGAGCGCGGTGACGAGCACGCTGCGCGTCGTCGCATCGGGTCCCGCGCCTTTGGGCGGCGCCAGCGTCAGCTCGACCTTGGCGCCCGACTGGTTGACCAGCAGCGCCTGTGGCGGACGATCCAGGGTCACGGCCTGGCCGTTCACCGCGACGATGCGCTCGCCCACGCGCGCCTGCACCCCGATGGCATTGAGCGGCGAATCGCTGCCGGCATCCCAGGGATCGCCTTCGACGATGCGCGCGATCTCGTAGCCGTCGCCCTGGGGCGCCGGGCGCAGGTCGGCCGCGAGGTGGCCCAGCGCCACCGCCGGCGGGCGCCGGTAGTCGCCGCCGGTCTCGTAGGCGTGCGAGGTCCCGAGCTCGCCCTGCATCTCCCAGATCAGGTCGGAGAGCTCGCTGCGGGTCGCGA
>JBLMVY010000155.1:0-6265 GCA_050256935.1 Candidatus Levyibacteriota bacterium
TTCGGCTGGCGCCGGTTCGGACTCGCGTCGGCGCCCGGCCGGCTCGAGACCTTCGCGTTCGAGACGCTGCTCTTCTTCTCGGTGTTCTCGATCGTGTCGATCCGCGAGCGGCGCGCCTTCTGGCGCTCGCGCCCGAGCGCCCCGATGCTCGTCGCCCTCGGGGCCGACGCAGCCGCAGGCGTGGTGATCGGTGTCCTGGGTATCGCCGAGATGCGGCCGCTGCCCCCGGCGTGGATCGCGCTGATCTTCGCCTGCGCCGCGATCCTTTCGCTCGTCGCGAACGACCTGCTGAAGGTCTTGCTGATCGCGCGCATTCCTTCGCGGCGCCAGCTGGCGGTCGGGGCTCAGTGACGCAGCGCGTCGATGCCTTGCCCGATGCCGCGCAGCGTCAGCGGGAACATCCGCGGCCCCAGCGCCTGCGCGATCATCTGCGTCGTGCGCGTGTACTCCCAGGTCCTCTCCGGCTCCGGATTCCACCAGACGACTTTCCGGAAGTGCGCGAAGATCCGCGACAGCCATGAAAGCCCCGGCTCGAGGTTCCGGTACTCGACGCTGCCGTCGATCGCCGTCAGCTCGTAGGGACTCATCGCCGCATCGCCGACGATGATCACCTTCCAGTCGGGGCCGTAGGTGTGCAGCAGGTCGAGTGTGCTGCAGCGCTCGTCTCGGCGACGCAGGTTGTCGCGCCAGACGTGGTCGTAGATGCAGTTGTGGAAGTAGAAGTGCTCGAGGTGGCGGAACTCCGCCCGCGCCGCCGAGAAGAGCTCCTCGCAGACCTCGACGTGGGGGTCCATCGATCCGCCCACGTCGAGGAACAGCAGGACCTTGACGCGGTTGCGGCGCTCGGGCTGGAGCCTGAGATCGAGCCAGCCGGCGTTGCGCGCGGTGCCATTGATCGTGCCGTCGAGATCGAGCTCCTCGGGAACGCCTTCGCGGGCAAACCGCCGCAGCCTGCGCAGCGCGACCTTGATGTTGCGGGTGTTGAGCTCGACGTCGCCGTCGAGGTTGCGGAACGTCCGCTCGTCCCAGACCTTGACCGCCGAGCGCGACCCGCTTCCCTCCTGCCCGATGCGGATGCCTTCCGGGTTGTAGCCGTAGGCGCCGAACGGGCTCGTGCCGCCGGTGCCGATCCACTTGCTGCCGCCCTGATGGCGCTTGCGCTGCTCGGCGAGGCGCTGCCTCAACGTCTCCAGCAGCTTGTCGATCCCGCCGAGCGCCTCGATCGCCCGGCGCTCCTCGTCGGACAGGCTGCGGACGAAGTCCCTGCGCAGCCAGTCCTCGGGGATCTCCGCGCGGGATTCGAGCCGTGCGTCGACGTCCTTGAAGTAGGCGCCGAAGGCGAGGTCGAATCGGTCGAAATGCTGCTCGTCCTTGACCAGGCAGGCGCGCGCGAGGACGTAGAAATCGTCGATCGACCCCGACACGACGCGCGCCTCCAGCGCCTCGAGCAGGGTCAGGAATTCCCGCGTCGACACCGGAAGGCGAAACGACTTGAGGTGCAGGAAGAAGTCGACGAGCATCGCGCGTCAGGCGCGGTCGAGCAGGAATTTGAGGTGCGTCCGCACCGCCGGCCACTCGCCGTCGAGGATGCTGAACACGACGGTGTCGCGCCGGCTGCCATCAGGCATCAGCTGGTGGTTGCGCAGCACGCCGTCCTGCTTCGCGCCCAGCCGGGCGATCGCGGCGCGCGACGCATGATTGAACCAGTGCGTGCGGAACTCCACGGCGATGCAGCCCAGCGTCTCGAAGGCGTGGGTCAGCAGCAGCAGCTTGCATTCGGTGTTGACCGGCGTCCGCTGCGCCCGCCTCGCGTACCAGGTGTGGCCGATCTCCAGCCGGCGGTTGGCGGCGTCGACGTTGAAATAGCGGGTGCTGCCGACAATGTTCCCGCTCGCCTCGTCGAACACGGCGAAAGGCATCGCCCCCTGCCGCTCGCGCATGTCCAGCGCGGCGTCGAGCCAGGCCGGCGTCCCCTCCGGCGAGGGAACGGAGGTGTACCAGAGCTTCCACAGCTCGCCGTCCGCGGCGGCCCGGCGGATGCCGTCGAGATGGTCGCGGGCGAGCGGCTCGAGGCGCGCGTGGGCCGCGCGCAGGGTCACGGGCTCGATGAAGCGCCCGGTCACCGGCCCGCCCTGGCCATGAACACGACGCGCTCGAACAGGTGCACGTCCTGCTCGTTCTTGAGCAGGGCACCGTGCAGCGGCGGAACGATCGCCTTGCGGTCGCCGCTCTTCAGGGCCTCGGGCGGAATGTCCTCCGCGAGGAGCAGCTTCAGCCAGTCGAGGAGCTCGGAGGTCGAAGGCTTCTTCTTGAGCCCGGGCACCTCGCGCAGGTCGAAGAAGACCTCGAGCGCCTCGGCGAGCAGCGCCTTCTTGAGCCCGGGGAAGTGCACGCCGACGATCTCGGTCATCGTCTCCCGATCGGGGAAGCGGATGTAGTGGAAGAAGCAGCGACGCAGGAAGGCGTCGGGGAGCTCCTTCTCGTTGTTCGACGTGATGACGACCAGCGGGCGGTGCCTCGCCGCGACCGTCCGCTGCGTCTCGTAGACGTGGAACTCCATGCGGTCGAGCTCGCGCAGGAGGTCGTTGGGAAACTCGATGTCGGCCTTGTCGATCTCGTCGATCAGCACGACCGCGGGCGTCTCGCTCTCGAACGCCTCCCACAGCACGCCGCGCCTGATGTAGTTCGCGATGTCCGCGACACGATCGTCGCCCAGCTGCGAATCGCGCAGCCGCGACACGGCATCGTACTCGTACAGACCCTGCTGCGCCTTGGTCGTCGACTTGACGTGCCACTGCAAGAGCGGGCGGTCGAGCGCGCGCGCGATCTCCTCGGCGAGCAATGTCTTGCCGGTCCCCGGCTCTCCCTTGACGAGCAGCGGGCGCGAGAGCGCGAGCGCCGCGTTGACGGCGAGCTTGAGGTCCGGGGTGGCGACGTAGGTCGGCGATCCTTCGAAGCGCATCGATGCTCCAGCGGGCGGGGACCGCGACATTATTCCACGCGCGATTCCGAGGCGGAAAACCCGGGACGCACCACGCTTTCAAAACCGCGGACGCACCACGTATTCGCGCTTTCCGCAGCCATTCGGGAAAACGTGGTGCGTCCCGGGTTTTGCGAATCAGCCGAGCGCAGCGACGACCGCCTGCAGCAGCCATAGCGAAAGCATGCCTGCCGCCAGGGTCTTCAGCGTGTTGTGGGTCCTGAATCCGACGAATCCCGCGACCATCGCTGCGAACACCCGCGGCGCGGAAGCCGCAGCCTCGCCGCCGCCGGGGGCTGCGACGATCATCGGCAGCACCAGCGCCGTCAGCATCGCCGCGGGGACGTATCTGAACGCCCGCGCGAGCAGCGCCGGAACCTGCCTGCGCGAGAAGATCGCGATGAACGACAGCCGCGACAGGTAGTTGAGTGCGCCGACGATCGCGATGACCGCCCAGAGCTTCAGCGTCGCGTCCATCGTTCCCTGGCGAGGTCGGCGAGCGTTCCGGCGACGATGCCCAGCGACCCGGCGACGATCAGGTTGAGCTTCATCGGCAGGCCGGAGAGCGCGAGCACCGCATACCCCGATACGGCCGCGGCGACGATCGGGGGCATCGCGCGGAACTGCGGTGCGAGGAGCGCGATGAAGCACAGCGGAACCGCGAAGTCGAGCGACCAGCCCGGTGGGATCAGGTTGCCGACGAAATACCCGGCGAGGTTCGTCGCCTGCCATGAGGTCCACAACGCGACGCCGCCGCCCAGGTAGTGCCGGGCGGCCTCGCGGGGCGCGTGACCTGCACCGAAGCGTCGCACCGCCGCAGCGAACGCCTGGTCCGTCAGCAGGAACGCGAGCCCCTGCTGCCAGCGCCGGGGCAGCGGTCGCAGGTAGGGCGCCATCGCCGCGCTGTACATCAGGAAGCGCAGCCCGGCGACGAAGCAGGTGAGGACGATCACCGCGAGCGGCGCCCCGGCGACGAGCAGCTGCACGGCCAGGATCTGGGCCGCCCCGGAGAAGATGATCGCGCTCATGCCGAGCGCGCTCCACCACGACGCGCCGGCGGCTGCCGCGCCGACGCCGCAGACCAGCCCGAACGGCGCGATGCCGACGCAGGCCGGGAGCATCTCGACGAAACCGTCGCGAAAATCGCGATCCGCGACCATCTCCGTCACCGCGCAGCCATCGCCGCAAGGGCCGCGGGGGCGAGCGTGAATCCCGAAAGCGCTGTCGATGCGAACAGGGCACGACCGGGCGCTGGCTGCATGATGCGCATTCCCTCCGGCAGACGGTTCATTGCATGGCGAGCGCCGCTCCTCGCCCCGGTGGCCGCGCGCAATATTAGCGCGCGGCTTCGCCCCCGGTGCATGTCGCTGCGCGATGCCCGCGTCGGGCCCTGCCCTTTTCTTGTACGATGCGCGTTCGCGTCGGCACACGGCCGCCATCGTCGGCCGGGACGTCGGCGCTCCATCGTACCGAGACCGTCTTCCACGATCCGCGGCCTGCGCCATCGCATGAATTTCGATCCCTCCGATTACCTGCGGCTCGACATCCCGCAGAGCTTCGGCGCCACGTCGACGGGCACGTCGTTCGCAACGTCGAGCGGCGACATCCTCGAGGTGACGTGCTTCGGGCCGGGCGTGTTCCGGCTTCGCGCGGGCCCGACCACGCGGCCGGATTACGGCATCGCTGCCGGCAGGCCCAGGTCCTGCGACGTGGCCCAGCCGCGGCCCGGCGTCTGGTCGCTGACTGCGGGCGACTCGATGCTCGAGATCACCGGCGCGCCGCTGTCGATGCGGCTGTGGTGGAAAGGCGAGCCGGTGCTGGCCACGGTGACCGACGAGCAGGTGCGCGGCGGGACGCGGCTTCCGGCGCTCGGCCGGCTGCGCCAGGGTGGGTTGTGGACCGCCGCATTCGCGCTTGCGTCGGGCGAATCGGTCTACGGCCTGGGCGAGAAGTTCGGCACGCTCGACAAGCGGGGGCAGCTCGTCCACTCCCAAGTCACCGATGCGCAGGGTGTCAACACCGGCCTCGCCTACAAGAATGCGCCTTTCGCCTGGAGCCCGGGCATGGGCGCGGGCGCGTGGGGTGCGTTCGTCAACACGCCCGGGATGGTCACCCACGGCGTCGGCCATCCGGATTGGTCGCATCGAAGCTACGCGCTCATGGTCGAGGACGAGGCGCTGGACCTGTTCCTGTTTGCCGGCGAGGCGCCGGCGCAGATCCTGGACCTGTACACGCAACTCACCGGCCGTCCTTCGGGCGCGCCGCGCTGGAGCCTCGGCTTGTGGGTGTCGCGGACTGGCACTGCCGCGCCGGAAGACGCGATCGCCGTCGCGGCGCGCATGCGCGAGCGCAGGCTTCCCTGCGACGTGCTGGCCCTCGATGCACGGGCGGTGTGGGACCCCGAGACGGGCTTCGACTTCGTCTGGGATGCCCAGCGCGTGCCCGATCCCCGGGCGATGCTCGCGACGATCAAACAGCACCAGCTCAGGGTCTGCGTCCAGGAATCGCCCTGCGTCTGCGTCGAGTCACCGCTGTTCCAGGATCTCGCCTCGCAGCAATTTCTGCTGACCACGCCTGCCGGCGAGCCCTACGTGTTCGCCGCAAACGACGCGCCGCGGGCCGATCCGCTGGCCGGCGGCGTCGGGCCGCCGATGGACAGCGGCATCGTGGATTTCACCAACGCGGATGCCTACGCGTGGTGGCGCGACGCGCACCAGCTGCTGTTCGAGGATGGCGTCGACGCGTTCGAGTGCGGACCGAGCGAGCATGTCCCCGACGACGCGCTCGCCTCCAACGGGGATTTCGGCGCCAGGCTGCACAACGTCTATCCCCTGCTCTACCAGCGCTGCGTCCACGAAGCGACCGCGCGCTTCCAGGCGCCGGATGCCGGTCCGCCGCTGGCACTGAGCCGGTCGGGATGGGCGGGAAGCCAGCGCTATCCGCTGGGCTGCGGCGGCGACCCGCAGAGCGATTGGGAAGGCCTGGCGGCGTCGATACGCGGCGGCCTGTCGTGGGGCATGAGCGGCAACCCCTGCCACGCCATGGACATCGGCGGCGCCTACGGATCCGGCGAGCCATCGGCGGAGCTGTTCCTGCGCTGGCTGCAGACGGCCGTGTTCGGCTCGCACCTGCGCCTGCGCGGCAACGGCGAGCGCGAACCCTGGACCTGGGGTGCGGAGGTCGAGGCGATCGCGCGCAAGTGGCTGACCCTGCGCTACCGGCTGATCCCCTACCTCGAGCAGGCGCTAGCCCAGGCGACGCGCACGGGACTGCCCGTGACCCGCG
>JBLMVY010000156.1:0-5044 GCA_050256935.1 Candidatus Levyibacteriota bacterium
CGATGCGAAACGAGGTGGCGATGCCGCCGACGAAGTCGTGCCAGGATTCGCCGTCGCCACGGACGAGCTCGAACCGGCGCGTCGCGCCGTCGCCCAGGTACTCGTCGACCTGCCAGCGATCGCCGACTGCGGTCGCGACGCAATGCCGCCAGCCCGCGCGCGACGCCTCGATCAGCGCCCGCACGTGGGTCTCGACGCCGCCACCGTGATCGTGGATCACGTGCAGAACGCCGGGCGTCGACCCCGCCACCAGCATCCTGGACAGCGCCGCCTCGCGCAGCGGCCGCAGCGGATCGATGGTCACGAACGCGCCGACGACCTCGGCGAGATACGGATGCCGGCGCGCGAGCCGCGCCTGGTCGCGCGCTTCCGCCGGATCATGCGAGCCGGCAGGCGCCTCGCCGTGGACGACGAATGCGTCGTCGGCGAGGGTGTTGCGCCAGTGCGCGCGCAGGGCGCGCATGCAGAAGTCGGCCTGCGCGCCCTGCAGGGTGACGAACGCGGGGTCGAGTCCACCCAGCACGCGCAGCGCCCGCCGGCGCAGGTACAGGCAGGGTCCGGTTCCGATGGGCGGATCGGGATAGGTCGGGACTGCCGCGCCGGCGAGTGCGGCGAGCGTCGGGCCGGGATCGCGATCGGCGAACCAGGGATCGTCTCCGAGCAGTCGCGGAAACGAGCAGAGCGCGCCGGCATTGGAAAAGGGCACTGCGGTGGCGATGCGCGAATCCGACGCGGCGCAGCGCGCGAGCGCATCGAGCCAGCCCGGCGTGGCGATCATCGCGGAATCGACCAGAACGACGTCGCCGTCGGAGTCCCGGTCGGACTCCGCGAGGGCGCGATTGGCGGCGGCAGCAAATCCGGGCTCGACCTCGCCCGGGAGCACGGCAATTCCGTGAACCCCCCGCCGTGCGAGGGCCTCGACCAGCGCCCCGGGTGCCCGATCCTGCGGCGCCGCATCGACCAGCAGCAGCCGGAAGTCGCCCCGGGGTTGGGCGAGCAGGGCTTCGACGCAGCGGCGCAGGCGATCCGCGGGGGCGCGCGCATCGACGAGGATGTCGATGCGCGACGAGCGCCTCGCCCGGGTCATTCCGGACGGATCCGTTCCCAGGCGCGACGCAGTCGCAGCCAGGGGAGCACCAGCCACCAGCGCAGCGACTGGCGATAGGCGATCAGCCGCTCCTGCGCTACGATCTGGCGGCGCATCTCGTCGCGCTCGGCGTCAGCAAAGGCGATGCGCGCGTCGCGCTGGCGAACGGTGTCCTCGAGGGCATGCACGCGCTGGGCGAGCCGCAGGTTGTCCTGGTCGCGCTGCACGAGCTCGGCGTCGAGGCGCAGCACCTTGCGCGCCTCGGCGTCGATGCGTTCCCACTCGCTGTCGCCGGCATCGGCATACAGCGACAGCGTCGCCAGCCCGGTCGGCAGCGATGCCGCTTCGCGCGCCGCGACGACGATGAAATAGAGCGCCTCGGGCAGCGCTGCCGTCCGCACCGACTCGGCATTCCCGGCCAGCGTCTCGCAACGCGACCCGGCGTCCTCCGCCCAGAGCGCGGAACCCAGGTAGCGGCGCTGGCGGTACCACTGCTGCTCGGGAAATCCTGCGTGCAGCAATTGCGCGAGCTCGCCGCGATCGAGCTCGTGGACGTGGAACGGATTCCGGTATTCGCGCCGGTCGCTGTACTCGACGCGATTGGGCGAGGAAAGGATCAGCAGGCCCCCGGGGGCCAGCACGCGCGCGAACTCGGCCAGCATCCGCACCTGGTCGTCGGCGCCGATGTGCTCGATGGTCTCGAAGGAGACGACGAGGTCGACGCTGGCGTCCGGGAGCGGAATCGCCGCCACCGATGCCGCTTCGAAGCGCAGGTTGGGGCGCGATGCGTAGGACGCCGTCGCATCCGCGACGACGTGCGCGTCGATGTCGACGCCGACGACGCTGGCCGCGACCCCGGCCATCAGCGCGGACCCGTAGCCGGTGCCGCAGGCGGCGTCGAGGACGCGGCGCCCCTTCGCGACGCTGCATGCGAACCCGTAGCGATGGACGTGCTCGTAGGCGATTTCACCGGGGACTCCGGGAATGAAGCGCTCGCCGGTGAAGCTGTCGGGATCGGGCATCGGAGGATCGATCGTCAGCCGCCGGGGGCTTCGAGGGCCCGCGGGCGACGCGCGATTATCTCGCGGGCGGCGTCTCGATGAACAGCGGCCATTGCTCCCAGAGGTGCCACCCCCAGGGTTCGTCGCGAATCGCGCGCTCGAGCTGGGCGGCGAGCGATCGCATCGGCGCCTCGTCGCCGAGCGGAAGCCTCGCCAGCGTCAGGCGGCGGCATCCGGACTGCGGATCGAGACGGGCGAGATAGGCAACGAGCGGAACCTTCTCCGATGCTGCAAGACGCAGCAACCCGTCGGGGAACCGCGCCATCGCTCCCAGAAACGGCACCTCTGCGCGCTTCGTCGAAGTCGGCTCCGGGACATCGACCATGCCGAGCACCGAAATGCCCTCGCGCAGGGCGGCACGCATCCTGTCGACGCTGCCTCCAACGTAGATGACCGGTGCGCCGCCGGCCTTCTCGACCTGCCGCATGCGCCAGTGCATGAACGCGAGGCGCAGCGGCTGCCCCGGCGCGAGCGAGGCGTCGATCGCCCTCGAAAGGAACGAGACACGGTGGCCGCTTCGCCGCAGGTGGCGCAACGACCAGAACCCCGCGCCGTAATGGAACCCGACGAGGATGCAGGGGCCGGGAGGCAGCGGATCACCGTCGACCGTCAGGTGGCTCGCCATCCAGCGGTCGCTGCGCGACGACGAGATCGCCGGATCGACCTGGTCGACGATGCGCATCAGCCGATGCGAGCAGGCCCATGCGGCGGGATCCTTGGCGTACCCGCGCCGTGCCGCGGCCTCGGCTGCGCGCGCCGCTACCTCGCCGAAGAGGAATCCGCGGCGCGCCAGGGCGCGCAGCAGCGGCCAGGCGATCCGCCACGGCAGCGACGCCGCCAGCGCCGGCAGCAGCAGGCACTCGCCGACCTGGCGCCACCGGCCTTCAGCGAACGACGTGGTCATGCGCGAGCCGTCGCCCGCATCCTTCAGCGGGCGACACCGTCGTGCCAGCGATGCGCGAGATGGACGAGACCGAGTTCGCGCGTCGCGCCGTGGACCGTCAGCGAACGCTCGACGTGATCGAACACCCGGACGCCCTCGGGGTCGGCCGCATGCGCGCGGACCGAATACCGGCCCGGCTGCAGCGGAACCGCGAGGAGCGTCAGCTCGAATCCGTAGCGGTCGGCCGCGAGCTTCCTGAGCGCGATGCCATCCATGTCGGAGGCCACGCCAAACACCGGCGTGCCGTCGGCGCGCACGATGCCGACGACGATCACCGGCGCACGTCCATCCGGTGAGTAGACGTCGCCGCGCACGGTGACGTCGCTGCCGCGTTCGACGTCGTCGGCGACCAGATCGAGCGACTGCACCGCGTAGAGGCCCGCACCCGCGGCCTCGGCGAGTGGAATCGCGTCCTTCGCGCGCGCCTCCTTCTCCTCGTGATACGCGAGATAGGCCTGGGTGACGTCGTTGACCGCGCCGTATCGCTGGACGCGGCCATCCTTCAGCCAGATCGCATGGCGGCAGAGCTTCTGCACGTGATACATGCTGTGCGAGCAGAAGAGCAGCGTTCCGCCGTCCGACAGATAGCGCTCCATCCAGGCGATGCACTTCTTCTGGAAGGACTCGTCGCCGACCGCGAGCACCTCGTCGGTGATCAGGATGTCGGGGGCGAGCGCGGTCGCGACGGCGAAGCCCAGGCGCACGACCATGCCCGACGAATACTGCTTGATCGGGTCGTGGATGTGCTCGCCGATGTCGGCGAAGGCGATGATCTCCTCGCGCTTGCCGGCGATCTCGGCGGGCGTCAGGCCCAGGAGCGCCGCGGCCAGCTCGATGTTGGCCAGTCCCGTGTACTCGGGATGGAAACCCGATCCCAGCTCGAGTAGCGCGCCGACGCGCCCGTCGACCTCCAGCGTCCCCCGCGTGGGCGGGATGACCCCGGCGATGATCTTGAGCAGCGTCGACTTGCCGGCGCCGTTCTCGCCGATGACGCCCAGCGACTCCCCTCGTCGGATCTCGAACGAGACGCCGTCGAGCGCCCGGAAGACATGCGCCGCGGAACGGCCGCGCAGCAGGTCCCAGACGAGGCGCGTGCGCCCGCCCCGGGGCTGCACCTTCGCGTAGTCCTTGCCGACGCCGTCGAGCGCGAGCAGGGGCTTCACACGAAGTCCTCGAAATGCGGCGACAGCCGGCGGAACACTGCGAGGCCTGCGGCGAAGAGCGCGATCGCGAGGACGATCGCGACTGCGTCGCTCCACTGCAGCGCCAGGCTGCCGCCGAGCAGCGCGTCGCGCAGGCGCCCGACCATCCAGGCGAAGGGATTGAGCGCAGCCCACGCCCGCACGCGCTCGGGAACGAGCGTCAGCGGATACAGGATCGGCGTCAGGTACATGAGGATCATCAGCAGCGGCATCAGGATGTGCTCGATGTCGCGGATGAACACCTGCAGCGACGACAGGAAAAGCGCGACACCGGTGACGCCGACCAGGACGATCGCCCACACCGGCAGCGCGATCAGCAGGCCCTGCAGGTGGATCGCCTCGCCGGTGGCTTTCAGGACGGCGAGCACGACCACGTAGCCGATCAGCTGCAGCGTGAAGGTCGCGGCCACCGAAGCATAGACGACGATCTCGTGCGGGAACGCGACCTTGCGGATCATTCCCGCGTAACCGGCGATGCTGACCGTGCCGCGCTGCATCGATTCCTGCGCTGCCAGCCACGGCCACAGCGCGACCGCCACGAAAGCGAGGAAGCTCTGTCCGGCGAAACCCGCCGCGTGGAAGATCCTGGTGAAGACGAAGTGGTAGACCCCGAGCAGGATCAGCGGATGGAGCAGCGCCCACGCGAAGCCGGTGGTGCTGCCCAGATAGCGCAGGGTCAGCTCGCGGCGATAGAAGTTCGCGAACAGCGCGAGCTCGCGCGCGCCGATGCCCCGACGCGGTGCGCGCGCCA
>JBLMVY010000157.1:0-13600 GCA_050256935.1 Candidatus Levyibacteriota bacterium
AGCGGCGCGAGCCCGTTGACCGCGAGCATGCCCGCCTGCATCGTCTGGGTCCCCGTCACCTGGCCGCGCCGCGACGACAGGTCGCCGGTCACGTCGCCCATGGTGCTCGCCGGGCAGTTGATCTCGACGCCGACGATGGGCTCCAGGACGATCGGGCGGGCCTTGCCGATCGCGTCGAGGAACGCCTTGCGTCCCGCCGCGACGAAGGCGACCTCCTTGGAATCGACCGGATGGTACTTGCCGTCGTAGACGATGACGCGCACGTCCTGCATCGGAAACCCGGCGACCGGCCCCGCCGCGAGCACCTGCTCGACCCCCTTCTGGACCGCGGGAATCAGGGTGTTGGGGATCGCACCGCCTTTCACCTGGTCGACGAACTCGAATCCCGCGCCGCGCGGCAACGGCTCGATGCGCAGGTAGACCTCCCCGAACTGTCCTGCGCCGCCGGTCTGCTTCTTGTGGCGATGATGGCCCTCGGCCTTGGCGGTCACCGTCTCCCGGTAGGGGACCCGTGGCGGGCGCGTGTCGACCTCGAGCTTGAACTGGCTCGCCATCCGCTCGAGCACCGAGCGCAGGTGCAGCTCGCCCAGCCCCCGCAGCACGGTTTCGTTGACCGCCGGGTCGTGCGCGACGACCAGCGTCGGATCCTCGGCCGTCATCTTGTGCAGGACGTCGGAGATCCGCTGCTCGTCGCCACGCCGCTTGGGCGTGATCGCGAAACCATGCATCGGCACCGGGAACTCCAGCGGCCGCATGTGGATGTGGTCCTCGTCGTGCGAATCGTGCAGCACGCAGTCGAACTCGATCTCGTCGACCTTCGCGACCGCGGCGAGATCGCCGGGCACGGCGTGGTCGATCTCGACGTATTTCCCGCCCTGCAGCATGAACAGGTGCCCGACCTTGAAAGGCTTGCGTCCGTCCCCGACGAAAAGCTGGGTATCGCGGGTGACCGTGCCCTGATGCACGCGGAACACCCCCATCTTGCCGACGAAGGGGTCCATGACGACCTTGAACACGTGCGCCAGCACGTGCTTCGAGGGATCGGGTACCGACCGGAATTCCACCGCCTGGGCGCCCTCGCCCTTGATGAACAGCGGCGGATTGCCCTCTTCCGGATTGGGAGCGAGCTTCACGAGAACGTCGAGCAGTTCGGCCACCCCGGCGCCGGTGCGGGCCGAGGTGAAGCACACGGGCACCAGGTGACCCTCGCGCAATGCCTTCTCGAAAGGCGCATGCAGCTGTTCCGGGGCGACCTCGCCCTGCTCGAGGTACAGCGCCATCAGATCCTCGTCGACCTCGACGACCTGGTCGACCAGCGCGCGATGCGCCTCGGTGACCGACGAGAAGTCGGCGTCGCCCGAAGGATTGAAGAAGCAGTCGACCACGCGCGTGCCGCCGTCCGCGGGGAGGTTGATCGGCAGGCATTCCTTGCCGAACGCGCTGCGCACGGCCGCGAGCACGCCGGGCAGGTCGACGTTCTCGGCATCGATGCGGTTGATGACGACCAGGCGGCACAGGCTGCGCTTGGCTGCCTGATCCATCATCCGCGCCGAGATCATCTGCACGCCGGCGGCGGCGTTGACGACGACGGCCGCGGTCTCGACGGCGTCGAGCGCGCCGATCGCCTGCCCGATGAAATCCGGAAACCCCGGGGTGTCGACGATGTGGATGCGCGTGCCGCCGGTCTCGAGATGGGTCAGCGAAGCGCGCAGCGAATGCTGATAGGTCTTCTCCAGCGGGTCGAAATCGCTGACGGTGCTGCCGCGCTCGACGCTGCCGGCGACGGGGACGGCACCCGCCCGGGCGAGCAGCGCTTCGGTAAGCGTCGTCTTGCCCGATGCGCCGTCACCTACCAGCGCTACGGTACGAATGTTCTCCGTCGCGAACTGCGCCATGGCCATTCCTCCGCTCGAATGGGAGAAATGTACCGCCGATGGAAGGCGGTGTCAGCCGGGGCGCCCCGGGGACCCGCTCAGACGGTCGCGGTCGCTTCGAGCATGCCGCGCAGGTTGCGCAGCAGCTCTTCTTCCTGGTAGGGCTTGCCGAGGAACGCGTCGACGCCGATCTCCGCCGCCCGATTGCGATGCTTGTCGGCCGTGCGCGACGTGATCATGATGATCGGAATGCGCGCGGTCTTGGCATCGCCCTTGGCCGTCTTCGCGAACTCGAAGCCATCCATCCGCGGCATCTCGACGTCGAGCAGGATCGCATCGGGCGCCCGCTCGGCGAGCGCCTGCAGCGCCTCGACGCCATCGCGCGCAGTGACGACCTCGAAGCCTTCGCGCGCCAGCAGGCGCGACGTGATCTTGCGCACGGTCAGCGAGTCGTCGACGACCATGACGAGCTTGCGTTCGGCCCTGGCGGGCGCCGCAGGCGCCTGACGCTCGCGCAGCATCTCGTCGACGCCGGTCGGCCGGAACATCGACACCTCGGGGCGCTGCGCGAGCTGCACCGGGTTGACGATCAGGACGATCTCGCCGGTGCCCAGCACCGTCGCGCCGGAGAGCCCGGGCACCCGCGCCAGCTGCGGCCCGATGTTCTTCACGACCACTTCCTGGTTGCCGACCATCTCGTCGACGTGGATCGCGATCGTCCCCTGCCCGCTCTTGACGACGAGCACGGAGTTGGAGCGCGCGAGCTCGGGCTTCGCCTCGGCGTCGCCCAGCAGCCGCGACAGGTAGTGGAACGGATAGGCCTGCCCGCGCCAGTCGATCGAGCCGTTCACGTACATCGACGCCACGGCCTCGGCCTTCGCCTGCTGCACCTGCTCGACCATCGCCCCGGGCAACGCCCACAGCCTGCCCATCGCGCGCACCAGCACCGCCTGCGCGACCGCGAGCGTCAGCGGGAGGAACAGGTTGAAGCGGGTGCCCTTGCCTGGCTCCGAATGGACGTCCACGCGCCCGCCCAGCGACACGATCTCGTTGCGCACGACGTCCATGCCGATGCCGCGCCCGGAAATCTGCGTCAGCTCGTGGGCCGTCGAGAATCCGGGCTGAAACAGGCATTCGACCAGTTGCTGCTCGGTCGGCTCGGCATCGGCGGCGACCAGCCCGGCCGCGACCGCGCGCTCGCGCACCCGTGCGAAGTCGATGCCGCGCCCGTCGTCGACGAGCTCGATGGCGATCTCGTTGCCCGCCTGCCGCACGTCGATCTGGATCTCGCCCGTCTCGGGCTTGCCGGCGGCGATGCGCTCGTCGCGCGACTCGATGCCGTGATCGAGCGCATTGCGCAGCAGGTGCTCGAAGGGTCCGGCGAGCTTCTCCAGCACCGAGCGGTCGAGCTCGGTCTGCGCGCCGTTGATCTCGAGATTGGCGCGCTTGCCGAGCTCGCGCGCGGTCTTGCGCAGCGTGCGGTACAGGCGTTCGGTCAGGCTGTTGAACGGAACCGTTCGGATCGCGAGCAGCCGCTGCTGGACATCGCGCGACAGCCGCGCCTGCGCAAGCAACGCGACATCGGCGTCGTCGAGGTTCTTCAGCAACGACTGCTGGACCGTGGACACGTCGTTGACGCCCTCGGCGAGCGAGCGCGTCAGTTCCTGGAACCGCGTATAGCGATCGAGCTCCAGCGGATCGAATCCCTCGTGGGTCGACTGCACGGCGGACATGCGCGACTGGATCTGCGTCTCCGCCTGCAGCTCGATCTCCCGCACCTGGCTGCGCAGCCTGATGACGCTGCTGGTGAGCTCGAGGAGGTTCGCCTTGAGGGTGCGCAGCTCGCCCTCGACGCGCGCGCGGGCGATCGCGACTTCGCCCGCCTCGTTCACCAGGCGATCGACGATGTCCGCGCGCACCCGCAGCATCGCGCGGGCGCCGATCTCCACCTCCCGCGGCCGCGGCGTGCGGCGCCGCTCGACGATCGCGCCCGCCCCCCGCATCATGCCTGCCGCCGCCGGCATCGGCGCTTCCGGCGCGGCCGTCTCGGCGATGGCCGACCCGACCCCGCGGGCGGCCTCCACGGACGGGGCCGCAGCGGCGCCGGACCCTTCGGCCGGCGGCGCGAGCCAGGGGAGAACCACGTTCGATTTGCCTTCGCGCAAGGCGTCGAGCAGGAATCCGATCCGGTCGAGGTCGGTGTCGAGCAATTCGAAGAGCTCGGGCGTGACCGCGAGCTGCGGTCCATCGGCCGACAGTCGCGACTCCATCCGGTGGGCGAGTTCGCCCAGGCGCATCGCGCCGGCCATCCGCGCACTGCCCTTGAGCGTGTGGAGCGTGCGCCGCAACTCGGCGGCGATGCCGGCGTCCTCGGGATTCCGGCGCCAGGCGCGCAACTCGTCGCCCGCCCTCGGGAACAGCTCCGCCGCTTCCTCGAGGAAAATGGGCACGACCATGTCGTCGACGTCGTCGGTGACGTCGAGCAGCGTCTCGTCGGGCGGGATTGCCGGGGCCGCGGGCGGCGGGGGAACGAACTGGGCCGCCGGCGCCCATGCCGCTCCCGCCTGATCCGATGCGCCCAGGTCCGGTGCCGGGGCCGTTTGCACGGCCGCAGCGGGAGCAGCGGCTCCCTGCGTCGCCTCGATCGACACATCCGCCGCCTCGGCCGACGCCGCGACCGGCGTCCCGAGATCGGCGGCCGATCCGGCCTCCCCGGCGAGCTGCACCTCGGCGAGCGGCCCGGGCTGGTCCGACGTGGCGACAGGCTCCGGCGTTTCGTATGTCTCGGAAGCCTCGAATGCCTCGGCGGTCTCGAATGTTTCGGAGATCTGGAATGCCTCGAGGGTCCCGACCGGTCCGGACGCGTGCAATGCCGGCTCGGTCGCGGAATCCTCGCCCGCCGCAGGCGCAGCCGGCTCGACCGCAGCTGCCGGCGGCTCGAGGTCCTCGTCGCCGAGCAGCAGATCGATCGCCGGGGCGTTCGCGGTCGCCTCCTGCCGCAGCTCGTCGAGCTCGATGCGTATGTCCGCTGCTTCGCGCTCGTCGCTCGGGCTGAACGCTTCGCGGGCCTTCACGCGGCCGACGAGGTGCGCAAGGCCGGCGCTCGCGCGGGCGAGCACCGGATGGGCCCGACTGGGAAACGGCGCGCCGTGCTGCTCGAGGGCAAGCAGCGTCTGCTCGAGGGACTGGGCGGTGCCGGCGATCAACGCAATGCCGCCGGTGCGATGGATTCCGCACAGCGTGTGGCTCGCGCGAACCATCGCGGCGACCGGAAGGTGATCCGGGTCGAACTGCATCAGCGAGACTTCATGCTGCAGCACCGCGACGTTCTGGTCGGCCTCGTCGCAGAGGATCCGCCACAGCGATGCCGGCAGCGTGACCGGGCCGACGGTGACATCTTCGGCCTCCGCCGGCGCCGCGCCTTCGTCGGGCTGGGGTACGTCGGTGAGCAGCGTCAGGCCCGGCGCCGGAATGCCGGATGCGCGCGACCGCGCATCGGCGGCGTGCACGGCCGTGTTGTCGGCGACCACGCGCAGCACGGGCTTGTGGACCTCGCGCCCGTCGGAAGGCAATCCGATGTCGATCCATTCCTCGACCGGTCCGTCGATGGTCGTGACGTCGGGAACCGCCTCTTCGAAGGCCGGTGCTCCGAACTCCGGAAGCTCGATGATCTCGAGATCGAGCGGCGACGGCGCCCCGGACGCGAACGCCGCGACCGATGGTTCGCCGACGGGCTCGCCGACCGCCTCGCCCGCGGCCTCGGCGGGGGCCGGCACGCCATGCTCCTGGCCGGGCGCCGGGACTTCCGCCGCGGCAGCCCCCGCCGACGCGGCCGCAGCCACGATGGGCGTGGGCGCGAATCCGGGAAGCTCGGCCTCGACCGCCGCGAGCGCCGCCTGCAGCGCAGCGGGGTCGGTCGCGATGCGACCCGTCTGGCGCAGCTCACGCACCCAGTCGCGGAAGCTCGCCTGCGCGGTGTGGATGAGTCCCAGCAGCGCCGGCGTGACCCGCCGATCGTCCTCGAGGATGCGGTTGTGCACGCGCTCGACGCCCCAGGCGAGTTCGCCGAGCTCGGTCAGCCCGACCATGCGGCCGCTGCCCTTGAGGGTGTGGAACTGGCGACGCACGGTCACCAGCGCATCGCGGTCGGCGCTGTTGTGCGACAGCGCGCGATAACCCTCTTCGACGGTGTCCAGGACCTCGTCGGCCTCGGTCAGGTAGATGTCGAGCAACTCGGCGTCGAGCGCGCTCGCATCGGTCGCGAGCAGCCTCTGCGTCTCCGCGGAAATCTCGGGTGCCGGTGCAATGCCCGCATCGACGATCTGGTCGACCTTCGCTGCCACCGCGGCGTCGGCGGCGCCTGCGTCGATTTCGCGCAGCACGGCGGCGGCCTGCGTCGCGAGATCGGTGTCACCGATCAGCTCCGCGTCGTCGCGCAGGCTCACGAGCTTGCCGCGCAGCTGGGCGCGCGCCTCGCCGTCGGCGGGCGCGTTCTTCACCTCGCCGATGAGATGCGGCAGCGCGGCGCGCATCTCGATGACCGAGTGCTCGACCGACTGGCGATCCGCCTCGACCGGCTCGGGGGCGACCCCGAGGCGCTTGGCGATCAGCGGTGCAATCAGGCGTTCGCGGTCGGGTCGCTGCTGGAGGACGGCCTCGATGTAGAAGCCCAGCCCCGACAGCGATTCCGCGAGGAGCTCGAGGCCCGCGTCGTCGATGACCGTCGCGGGATCCGAGTAGGCCTCGATCTGGGTCTGGCACAACGCCAGCAGCCGGTCGGCATCGTCGAGGTCCAGCATGCGCAGCGCGCCTCGAATCTGCTGGCTGTCCTTGGCGAGGCCCGCGAGATCCGCGCGCTTGGAGCTGTCGCGGAAGAACGCATCGAGCACCTGCTCCATGCGCCGAAGGTTGACCTGCACCTCGCGCATCACCTGCGAGAGCAGTGCCCGCTCCTGCGCTCGCCTCGACATCTCGTCGAGCACCGGCGCGCTGCCGTCGGCCTCGCGTCCGGCCTGCGCCGCATCGAGGCGGGCCAGCATGGCATCGACCTGCTTCTCGAAATCGGGCGAGAGGTTCGCGTAGTTCTCGAACGCGCTCTCGGCGAGCAGGAAGGCCGTCGCGAATTCCATCGCCACCGGCTCCGGAACGCCGCTCTCGGGCATCTGCGCGAGCCGTGAGGCGAGCGCCGATGTCAGCTTGACCAGCGCCGGAGGCCCGATCTCGGTCGCCCTGGCGTCGACTGCGGCCATCGTCTGCCGCAGCTTCGCGAGCACGTCGGCCCGCCCGGAGGCGGCCTTGAGCCACGCGTCCTTGGCGCTCGCGACCTGTTCGCGCGCGTCGCGCAGGATCGGCTGCAGGCGAACGACGTCGGCATTGAGCGCCTCGGTCGAGGGAATGAGCTCCGCCAGCCGGTAGGCGCGCTGGATCGCCTCGATCTTCGGCGTGCCCGGTGCGCTGATCGCCACGAAATAGAGCACCTCGCGGCGCAGGCGGTCGGAGACCTTGGCGCTGCCCTCGGTGACCCGGCGGATCTGCATGTCGATCCGCGCCACCAGCTGCTTCGCGCCGAAGCTCTTGTCCAGGAGATCGCGCTCCAGCGCCTCCAGGAACGCACCGACGGTCCACCAGAAGGCGCGCAGGTTCGGCGACGTGGTGACGTCCTCGATCGCAACGATGGCGTCGCGCATCGTCGCGCCGCCCGCCGCGTTGCCGCGCAGCCAATCGAGCAGGCCGCGCTGGTAGTCGCGCCGCTGCTTCAGCAGGTACGAGGTCAGGTTCGCCGCGGGCATGATCTCGCGCGGCGTCGTGCGTGGGGGACGCACGTCGAGATCGGGATAGAAGAGGTCCGCGGGCGACGACGACTCGACGCCGCGCGCCTTCTGCATCGCCTCGTATTCGGGGAAGAGCTTGAGCGGCACCGGCATCGCACCGTTGGCGATCTCGTCGAGCAGCACCTGCAGCCGGCGGCAGGCGCGATCGATGCGGTCGATGACCGCGGGGGCGTCGACCACCGGAAGCTCGTCGATGCGCGCAAGCAGCCGCTCGATCTCGTCGGTGTAGGCGGTGATGGCGTCGAGGCCGACCATCTGGATCGCCCCGGCGGCCTGGTGGACGTGCGAGCGGGCGTGCTTGAGCGAGGCGGCGTCGGAGAAGTTTCCGCGGAACGTCGCGAGCGCATCCACGCCGCGCGCGAGCGCCTGGTCGATCTCGCCGTGGACCCAGGACAGCGGCCCGACGTCGAATTCTCGTGCGGATTCAGTTGACACGGCGCGAGGGCTCCCAGGTTGACGTCGTCATCACACCTTGAAGCCGGCGACCGAACTGCGCAGCTCGGCGGCGAGCTTGGTCAGCTGGCCGATCGACACGTTGGTCTGCTTGGTGCCCTCGGTGGTTTCCTCGGAGATGCGCAGGATCCCCTGCATGCCACGGGTCACCTCGCTCACCGACTCCGACTGCGTCTGCGTCTGCGCGGAGATCTGGCTGATCAGCTCGGCGAGCTCGCGCGACACGCGCTGGATCTCGGCGAGCGCCTGACCGGCCGCGTCGGAGAGCTTCGCGCCCTCGACCACGCCCATCGTCGACTTCTCCATGGCGGCAACCGCGTCCTGCGTGTCGGCCTGAATGGTCTTCACGATCGCCTCGATCTGCTTGGTTGCCTCGCCCGAGCGCTCGGCAAGGCGCTGGACTTCCTCGGCGACCACGGTGAAGCCGCGCCCCGCCTCGCCCGCGGACGCCGCCTGGATCGCGGCATTGAGCGCCAGCACGTTCGTCTGCTCGGTGATGTCGGAGATCAGCTCGACGATCTCGCCGATCTCGAGCGAGGATTCGCCCAGGCGCTTGATGCGCTTGGACGTCTCCTGGATCTGCGTGCGGATGTCGTTCATCCCCGCGATCTGGTTCTGCACGGCATCGCCGCCTTTCTCGGCGGCGGCGAGCTGCACCCGGGCGACCTTCGCCGACTGGGCGGCGCTGTCCGCGACCTCGTTGATCGACTGCGCCATGGTCACCACCGACGCCGACGCCTGCTGGATCTCGCGGTTCTGGTGCTGCGACGCCTCGAACAGCCGGTTGGAGATCGCCTGGGTCTCCTGCGTCGCCTTGGTCACCTGGTCGGTCGCGGAGTTGATTCCGCGCACCAGCGTGCGCAATTCCTCGATGGTGAAATTGATCGAGTCGGCGATCGCGCCGGTCACGTCCTCGGTCACCGATGCCTGCACGGTGAGGTCGCCATCGGCCAGGTTGCCCATCTCGTTCAGCAGCCGGAGGATCGCCTCCTGGTTGCGCTTGTTCTCGTGCTCGCTCTCCTGTGCCCGCGCCCGGACGTCGTCGAGGAACGCCTTGGCGATCAGCGCGAGGCTCCCGAGCGCGAGGAGGCCGAACAGGAGCGCGAGGCCCAGCGATACGACGCGCGAGCGGCCACCCGACTGGTAGGTGTCCGCGAGCTGCGTCGCGTCGGTCAGCAGCGGCTCGGCCTCGCCATTGATGCTTCGCGCCGCCTGCTTCGCTACCACCAGGTTCTTCATGTTCGCCTGGATCGCGTTGACGCCGGCTTCGTAGGGGCCGAAGCGCTTGCCGAGCTCGGCGAGCGTCGCGCGCAGCTCGTCCGAGCGCGGCGCGCCGCCCTTGGGCGCGTCGCTGCCGGAGGAAAGCCCGTTCAGCACGTCACGGAACGTCGTCGCGTCCTTGCCGAGCTGGACCGCCATCGCGGGGTCGATCTCGTCGGCCGACGCCAGCATGCTGGCGTTCTTGGCGATGCGCTGCGAGAGGATCGCAAGCTGATTCGCGGACTCGACCTCGCGCGCCGACCCGCCCGCCTGGCCGATCTGCTGCGCCGCCTTCTGCGCGAGCTCGAGCAGACCGCTGTTGCCGCGGCTGATGGCGGCGAGACCGCTGGCGAGCGACGTCAGGCTGCGCTCGTTCTCGACGAGCTGGGCGGCTGCGGCGTCCACGCGCTGCCAGCGCGTCTGCAACGACTTCAGGGTCTCCATCGCCGCCGGATTCTGCGTCGCATCGAGCGCGGCGCCCTTGAGGGTGCCGCCGCCGACCAGGGCGTCGAGATCGGCCTTGAAGCGCTCGCGGCTGTCGCGCACGGCCGCATAGGCAGTCGCCTGCCCCTGCGCCGCGAGCGCCGAGCCGCGGGCGAGGCGCTGCGACAGCATCTGCATCTCGGTCGCGGTCGAGGCGCGCAGCACCTGCTGCGAGGTCGCGTGGTTGTCGAGATAGAGCATGAACGCCGCGAGCGCGACGAACAGCAGCGCCAGCAGGCCGAGGATCTGGAACTGCCTGACCACCGGCAGGTTGCCGATGATCGGAAGCTTCGCCGGCACCGGCGCCGCGTTCGCCGCGACCCGCAGCTGGTCCATGACCGACATCGACGCCAGCGGATCGTAGGGCTCGGTCGACGACGCAACCATCCTGACCTGCGTCGTCGGCGGGTCGAAGTCGATGTTCTCGGCCGGCGGCGCGTCGGCGCCGAACAGCCTGGGCATTCTCAGTGCCATAGATCCTCCGGATTCGTCCCCCGGCCCGGCACCGCCGGACCCTCAGGTGCCGCTCAGGCGCTGACCTGCAGAAACGCAGGGTCGCGCGCGAGGGCGCCCAGATCGATTTCCTGCCAGGCGTTGCCTTCGGCGTCCGCCCAGCGCTGTGCATGCCATTCCGGTGCGCCCTCCAGCGGCGGCACCGCCGTGAGCTCGGCGAGATTGCGCAGCCCCGCCACGCGCTCGACGACGATCCCGGCGTTCAACTCGCCCGTGCGCGGCCCGAGCAGGATCAGGCGCGCGAGCCCGCCGCCGGCCACCGGCTCCCGCCCCAGGAAAGCGGCGAAATCGATGACGCTGTAGAGGCTCCCGCGGACGTTCGCGAGTCCCAGGAACCAGCTCCGCGTCATCGGGACCTTCACGATCTGCGGCACCGCGATCACCTCCCCGGCATCGGCGAGGCGCACCAGCCAGCGCTCGCCGGCGCAGACCAGCCCGAGACGCGACGACTCGACCTGGGCTGCGGTCTTGGTCGCGAGCCGGGTGGCGAGCTCCTGCTGGAACGAGCGCAGGTCGAGGCGGGCGGCGCGGGTCATCTCGGGCGCGTGGGTGGGCCGTCAGCCGAGCGAGGTGATCTTCGCCAGCAACTCGTCGCGGACGACGGGCTTGACGAGGTAGTCGCGGGCCCCCTGGCGCAGCCCCCAGATCTTGTCGGTCTCCTGGCTCTTGGACGTGCACATGATGACGGGGATCGACCGGGTCTCCGGATCGCGGCTGATCGCGCGCGTCGCCTGGAAACCGTTCAATCCCGGCATCACGACGTCCATCAGGATCAGGTCGGGCTTGACGCTGCGCGCCTTCGCGATCGCGTCCTCGCCGTTGTCGCTTGCCAGGACCTCGTAGCCGGCCTTGGTCAGCATGTCCTGCAGCACATGACGCTCGGTCGGGGAATCGTCGACGATCAGTATCTTTCGAATGCTGCTCATGGGACCTGCCTTCCGTTCGGCTTCGGACCGGACCTGTGCCACGACGGCGCGCGCGGTGATTTGATCGCTCATGGATTGACCTGCATGATCATGCCGCCGCCGCGCTGCAGTGGGCAGCAACGGCCTTCAGCAGGCTCTCCTTGGTGAACGGCTTGGTCAGGTACTGGTCCGATCCGACCATCCGGCCGCGGGCCCGATCGAACAATCCGTCCTTGGAGGAAAGCATGATGACGGGCATCGTGTGGAAACGGTTGTTCTTCTTGATCAGCGCGCAGGTCTGGTAGCCGTCGAGCCGCGGCATCATGATGTCGACGAACACCAGGTCCGGCTGGTGGTCGGCGATCTTCGCCAGCGCGTCGAAGCCGTCCTCGGCCAGGATGACGGTGCATCCGGCCTGGAGCAGGAAGATTTCCGCGCTGCGGCGGATGGTGTTCGAGTCATCGATCACCATCACCTTGATGCCCTGCAGCGGGTTACGGCCCGACGTTTCGGTTGCCATTCGCTTCTCGCGGCTTGGTCGTGCGGTCATCGCACCGCATGGGACCTGAGCCGAGTCTGCCATGGCTCAAGCGGGTTGACTAGAGCATAAACCTTGCCGGAAAAGGCTTGGAAACGCGAATCTGACAGAAACGCAACAGGAACGACAAATTTCCCGGTGCCCGCCTGACGCGGGACGGCAGGGTTTGCCGCGCCGCGGCGGGCGGCCGGCCGCTCGGTCAGCGGCCGAGAAACATCCGGTACGCCGGGTTCGCCGATTCGTCGACGTGATCGTAGCCCAGGCGCTCCAGAAACTGCCTGAACTTGGCGGCGTCGCGCGGCGGGACCTGCATGCCGACCAGGACGCGGCCGTAATCCGCGCCGTGGTTGCGGTAGTGGAACAGGCTGATGTTCCAGCCGGCGCTCATGCTGCTGAGGAAGCGCATCAGCGCGCCGGGGCGCTCCGGGAACTCGAAGCGATAGAGGATCTCGTGCTCGGCCTCGGGCGCATGCCCGCCGACCAGGTGGCGCACGTGCAGCTTCGCCATCTCGTTGTCCGACAGGTCGTAGGCCTCGATGTGCATGCGCTCGAGCGCGGCCAGCAGCTGCTCGGTCTCCTGCCGGTTCGCCACCTCCAGGCCGACGAACAGGTGGGCGGTCCGGGGATCGGCGTAGCGGTAGTTGAATTCGGTGATCGAGCGCTTGCCCAGCAGCTCGCAGAACTCGCGAAAGCTGCCCGGCCGCTCCGGTATCGACACCGCGATGATCGCCTCGCGCTTCTCGCCCAGCTCCGCGCGCTCGGCGACGAAGCGCAGGCGGTCGAAATTCATGTTCGCGCCGCAGGCGATCGCCGCGTACGTCCGATCCACGCCGCCCGCTCGCTCGACCCAGGCCTTGACGCCGGCGATCGACAGCGCGCCCGCAGGCTCGAGGATCGAGCGGGTGTCCTCGAACACGTCCTTCAGCGCCGCGCAGATCGCGTCGGTGTCGACCAGGACGATGTCGTCGACGTATTTCCTGGCGAGGCGGAACGTCTCCCGGCCCACCTGGCGCACCGCGACGCCATCGGCGAACAGCCCCACGTGCGGCAGTCGGACGCGACGCCCGGCGGCGAGCGAGCGCGCCATGGCATCCGAGTCCTCGGGCTGCACGCCGATGATCTTGACCTCGGGCCGGACCCGCTTGACGTAGGCGGCGATGCCGCTCACCAGTCCCCCGCCGCCGATGGCGACGAAGATGGCGTCGAGCGGCGCCTGCCACTGACGCAGGATCTCCATCCCGATCGTTCCCTGGCCGGCGATGACGTCGGGGTCGTCGTAAGGATGGACGAAGGTCGCGCCCGAGCGCTTCTGCAGCGCCTGTGCCTTGTCATAGGCGTCCGAGTAGGAGTCGCCGTGCAGCACGACCTTCGCCCCGCGCGCCTCGACGGCGGCGATCTTGATGTGCGGCGTGGTCACGGGCATCACGATGGTCGCCGCGCAGCCCAGCCGCTGCGCCGCCAGCGCGACCCCTTGCGCGTGGTTGCCGGCCGATGCCGCGATGACGCCCCGGGCGCGCTCGGCGTCGGAGAGTTGCGCCATCTTGTTGTACGCGCCGCGCAGCTTGAACGAGAACACGCTCTGCTGGTCCTCGCGCTTCAGCAGAACGCGGTTGCGCAGCCGCCGCGACAGGGTGGACGCGAGCTCGAGCGGGGTCTCGACCGCGACGTCGTAGACCTTGGCGGTCAGGATCTTCTGGAGGTAGTCGACGGCCATCGGATGGAGCGCGCCCGTGCGGGCGGGCA
>JBLMVY010000158.1:0-7769 GCA_050256935.1 Candidatus Levyibacteriota bacterium
CACGCCTCTGACCCCATGACCACCAAGAAAGTTGTTCTCGCGTACTCCGGCGGCCTCGACACGTCGGTGATCCTCAAGTGGCTGCAGGACACCTACGGCTGCGAGGTCGTCACGTTCACCGCCGACATCGGCCAGGGCGAGGAGGTCGAGCCGGCGCGCGCCAAGGCGCTGCAGCTCGGGATCAGGAAGAAGAACATCTTCATCGAGGACCTGCGCGAGGAATTCGTGCGCGACTTCGTGTTCCCGATGTTCCGCGCCAACGCCGTCTACGAAGGCGAATACCTGCTCGGGACCTCGATCGCGCGGCCGCTGATCGCGCAGCGCCTGGTCGAGATCGCAAAGAAGACCAACGCCGACGCGATCTCGCACGGCGCCACCGGCAAGGGCAACGACCAGGTGCGCTTCGAGCTGGGCGCCTATGCGCTGGCGCCCAACATCCGGATCATCGCGCCCTGGCGCGAATGGGACCTGCTGTCGCGCGAAAAGCTGCTGGCCTACGCCGACAGGCACGGCATCCCGGTCGACTTCAAGAAGCGCAAGGGCGGCGCACCCTACTCGATGGACGCCAACCTGCTGCACATCAGCTACGAGGGCGGCATCCTCGAGGACCCCGATTTCGCGCCCGAGGAGTCGATGTGGCGCATCACGGTGTCGCCGGAGAAGGCCCCGGCCAAGGCCCAGGTCGTCGAGCTCGAATACCGCCAGGGCGACATCGTCGCCGTCGACGGCAAGAAGATGTCGCCGGCGCAGGTGCTGACCACGCTCAATGCGATTGGCGGCCGGCACGGCGTCGGCCGTCTCGACATGGTGGAGAACCGCTACGTCGGCATGAAGTCGCGCGGGTGCTACGAGACGCCCGGTGGCACGATCATGCTCAAGGCGCACCGGGCGATGGAGTCGATCACCCTCGACCGCGAAGTGCTCGCGCTGAAGGACGACCTGATGCCGCGCTATGCGCGGCTGATCTACAACGGCTACTGGTTCAGCCCCGAGCGCAGCCTGCTGCAGGGGCTGATCGACGCGTCCCAGGCGCACGTCAACGGGACGGTCCGCCTGAAGCTCTACAAGGGCACGTTGATGTGCATCGGCCGCTCGTCGCCGAAGGATTCGCTGTTCGATCCGCGGATCGCGACCTTCGACGACGACGCCGGCGCCTATGACCAGAAGGACGCTGCGGGCTTCATCAGGCTCAACGCCCTGCGGATGCGCATCGCGGCCAACCGCGGGCGCCGTTAGCGGCGGCGAGAGCGCCGGTCAGGACCAGAGGAAATCGACGCTGTCGTGGCGTCCCGCCGCGACGTCGACCCGCTGCGTCCTGACCTGGCCGTCGTACTCGGCGGTCACCGTGTAGCGCCCTTCGGGAAGCTTCAGCAGCAGCAGCGGCCCGCCGTCGTGAACGTCGACGACCGTGCGGCCGTCCTTGCCGGTGACGCGCAGCTTCACGCCGGCGACGAACTCGTTGCGCCCCTGGCGCCGCTCCGCGAACGTCATCGCGAGCGGCCATTGGGGCGCCATCCGGCGGATCGCATCGGCCTCGGTCTGGCCGATGCCGCCGGTCACCCAGGTCGCATCGCCCTGCCGCACCGGCTTCGGCAGCGGCATCGCCTGCGCGACGCCCGCAGTCGCGACCATCACCGCCATGGCGATCGCCATGCCCAGCACCGCATGTGCCCGTCCGTCCATGTTGCCCTCCGTGAAATCGATGGATGCACGCGGTCATCATGGGCCCGGCGGACGCGCCCGGCCATCGGCCGGCGGCGCGAAACGCTGTCGGGAAGCGGCCTACCGCTTCAGAAACCGGGGCGGATGCGGCGCCCGCAGAGCTTGCGCGAGTCGATGTCCGAGGGAAGCAGCCGGTCGCGGCCCGCGAGCTGCGCCGTCCCGAACGCATCGAGCAGCAGCTTGCGCATGTCGCGCGGCGGGATCGTCGCCAGGCGCTCGAGCACGTCGGCGGAGGGCTCGGGAGGAAACGGCCAGCGGTGGGCATCGAGGATCTCGCGGTAGACGGCCAGCGCGATCCGGCGCGATCCTTCGGCGTCGGGGCGCTCGATCGCGTAGACGTTCATCCGGTTGAGGATCGGCTCGGGAATCGCGTTCTCGTCGTTGGCCGTGGCGATCCAGAGAATGTGCGAGGCGTCGATGCCGACTTCGATGAACTCGTCCTTGAAATGGATGGCGGTGTCGCGCTCGAGCAGTCCGTAGAGCGCCCCCATCGGGTCGTAGCGCGAATCGCCGCCAGCCTTGTCGACCTCGTCCAGGACGACGACCGGATTGGCGTAGTCGCCCTCGATCAGCGTCTGCGCGATCTTTCCCGGACGGGCGTTGTGCCACTGCGCCGACGCCCCGGTCAGCACCCAGCCCGCGGTCAGCGAGCTCATCGAGACGAACTCGAAACCGGTCGCGAGCGATTGCGCGAGGCGCTTGGCGAAATAGGTCTTGCCCAGTCCCGGCTCGCCGAGCAGCAGCATCGGCGTGAACTGCACCGCCTCGCGCCCCGCCACCGCGAGCGCCAGGAACTTGCGGAGGTCGTCGACGACTTCGGCGAAGTTCGGCGAGGCGTCGTAGAGGTCGTCGACGGCGGCGGCAGTCGAAGGCTTGACGATGTAGCGCGAGCCTCCCAGGTCGCGCATGCGGTCGTACCAGCTCCTGAGCCCCTCGTTGCGCTGCGCGGTCCCGTCCTCCAGCGCGCGGTCGACCTCGGCGACCGAATAGATGGGGTGCAGATCGGCGATCGGAATCACGGTGTCCATGACGATGCGCATGCTCCGGGCAGACTGAGACGCTTCAAACATGCCAAAATCCCGGGCTGTTGCGCAACACCCGCGGGCGGTCGGACGCCTCGCCGCGGGATCGCGTCGCGCCAATGCGACAACCGGGGGAGCAGAGCCATGCCATCGTTCGACATCGTTTCGGAGGTCAACCAGGTCGAGGTCCGCAATGCCCTCGACCAGGTGAACAAGGAGCTTGCGACGCGCTTCGACTTCAAGGGATCCGACGCCAGGGTCGAGAGCGACGACAAGAACCTGACGCTCTACGCCGACGACGACTTCAAGCTCGGGCAGGTGACCGACATCCTGACCGGGAAGCTCGCCAAGCGCCAGGTCGACATCCGCTCGCTCAAGTACGGCAACGTGGAGAAGATCTCCGGCAACAAGGTCAAGCAGTCCGTCACCGTTCGCACCGGCGTCGAGCAGGAGCTCGGCAAGCGCATCGTCAGGCTGCTGAAGGACAGCAAGCTCAAGGTGCAGGGGTCGATCCAGGGCGACACCGTGCGGGTTTCGGGCACCAAGAAGGACGACCTGCAGGCGGCGATCGCGCTGGTGAAGAAGTCGATCACCGATTTCCCGCTGCAGTACCAGAACTTCCGCGACTGAGGCGCACCCCCGGGGGAGTGGCAGGCGCCGGGCGCGCCCGCGCGGGGCGCAGTCGCCTCAGGCCGCCTGCGCGCCTGCGGTCGCCGGACGCGGCAGCCGCAGCTGCCGGTGGCGCTGGCTGCGCAGCAGTTCCTCGAACCTGGCCGCAGGCAGCGCCGGCGCGACGAGGTGCCCCTGCGCGCGCGTGCAGTGGTGCGACGCGAGGAAGTCCATCTGGGCCTGCGTTTCCACGCCCTCGGCGACGACTTCGAGGTCGAGCCCGCGCCCCATTGCCAGTATCGCCTGGGTCAGCCTGGCGCCATCGGCATCGTGCGGAATGCCGCTCACGTAGCGTCGGTCGATCTTGATTTCGCTGATCGGCAGGCGCTTGAGGTAGCCGATCGACGAATAGCCGGTCCCGAAGTCGTCGATCGCCAGCCGCACGCCCATCGCGCGCAGGTCCCGGGCCTTGGCGTTCGTCGCCTCGGAGTCTTCCATCAGGATGCTCTCGGTGAACTCGAGGACGAGCAGCGAAGGGTCGAGGCCGGAATCCTCGAGCGCGTTGGCGATCATGCGCAGGATCCCCGGCTCGCGGAACTGGCGGGCGGACAGGTTGACCGAGACGTGCACCCGCGGGAGTCCCCGCTGCTGCCACCGGATTGCCTGGCTGCAGGCCGCGAGGAGCAGCCATTCGCCGATGGGAATGATGAGACCGGTCTCCTCGGCGACCGGGATGAAGTCCTGCGGGCTGACGCTTGCGCCATTGGCGTCGGTCCAGCGCAGCAGCGCCTCCGCTCCGACGATTTCGCGGCTGCGCACGTCCACCTGCGGCTGGTAGTGGAGCGCGAACTCGCCGTTCTCCAGCGCGCGCCGCAGGCCGGTCTCGACCGCATGGCGACGCAGGATGCGGGCGTTCATCTCGTCGGAGAAGAACTGGAAGTTGTTCCGTCCATTCTCCTTGGCGTGGTACATCGCCATGTCGCAGCACTTCATCAGCCGCGAAGCGTCGCCACCGTCCTTCGGATACATGCTGATGCCGATGCTCGCGCTCACGTGCACGTCGATGTCGAGCAGCCTGAACGGCTTCGCCAGCGCATCGACGATCTTCGCCGCGATCCGCCCGGCGTGTTCCGGCGCGTCGACGTCGTCGAGAATCACCGTGAACTCGTCACCGCCGAGCCTGCAGGTGATGTCGCCGGTTCGCACGCTGTTGCGCAGCCGTGCGGCGGCCGCCGCCAGCAGGAGGTCGCCGACGTGGTGGCCGAGCGTGTCGTTGACGATCTTGAAGTTGTCGAGGTCGATGAACAGGAGCGCGACGGCGCGCCCGGCCTCGCGCGCGGAGGCCAGCACCTCGGTGAGCCGGGTGTTGAAGAAGTTGCGGTTCGGCAGCGAGGTCAGCGCGTCGTAGTGGGCGAGCTGCGCGAGGTTCTCCTCGGCGCGCTTGCGGTCGTGCAGCTCCCGCTCGAGATCCCGCTCGCGCTCGCGGATCCGCTTCAGCATCTGGCGGAAGCTTCGCGCCAGCGCGCTGACCTCGTCCTCGCTCCCCGCCTCGGGGAGCGCACCGCGGCGGCGGACCGCGGTGACGGTCTCCATCAGCTCGATGAGCTGGCGCAGCGGTCCCGCGGCGGCGACCAGCATGCGATCGATCAGCCACACGGCGATGCCGACGCCGGCGATCGCGGCGAACCCGACGACCGTTGCGTACCACGCCAGGCGCCGGTTGATCGCCTCGAGGCTGGCCTCCACGCGCAGCGTCCCGACGCGTCGCTTTCCCGCGACGATGTCGCGCGTCACGTCGATCCGCGTCCAGCCCACGCGCCGGCCGGGGCCCGCATGGGGCGCGTCGAGCGGCGCCGCTCCCGTCGGAGGCAGCTGCGCCACCGCATTCCCCTCGGCGTCGAAGATGGCCGCACGGCTCACCTCCGGCGTCGCGCCGAGGCGCGCGAGCAGCGCTGCCGCCGCCCGACGGTCCGTGGCGGCGACGGACGCAGACGCGCCCTCGGCGATCCTGCCCGCCTGCAGCTGCAGATCGTCGAGCAGCGTCCACACATGCGCCACGTACTCGTTGGCGATCAGGGCGAGGCTGATCAACAGGAACGTCGCGGTCGTGGCGATCAGGTTGATCACCACAAGGCGGCCGCGCAACGACGGCGTGCGCAGGCGGCGCCTGCACCTTGTCGCCCACATGCGCACTGCATGCGCCTTGCCGATGGTCGATCGCCACATGGTGCGACAGATCAGCATGGAGCATGCCAATCCGCGCGCCGGACGTCGACCGATGCCCGCAGCTGCGGCTTGCGCCCGGGCCGTTGCGGCCGGTGGCGGGACTTCGGTCAGCCTCCGGGATGCGGTGGCGCGCCGGCCCGGGTACCGCGGGCCGGATTCGACCGCGTCGCGATGCCGACGCTGGCTGAAGTCAGCTGAAGTCGGCGGCCAGGGCGTCGCGCGTCGCGGCCGGGACCGCGGCAACCTCGACGCCGTAGTTCGGGTGATCGACGCCCGCGGCGAGCTTGCGTCCGCCCTTCAGCGCATCGACCATGTCGCGCGTGAACTCGAAACGCAGGAAATGCACGGACGAGGTCTTGTCCTCGTTCTCGCGATCGAGGTCCTCGTCCGCGATCGCGCGCACCTCCGGAAAGCCTTCGACGCGCAGCCAGACGTCGCCTTCGATGCCCTTGAGCCGCGCCAATGCCTGGCGGCGCTCACCCTCGTCCTCGTACTCGATCAGCATCGTCGCCTTGAGGTTGCTGCCGTCGGGGATCAGCGGGTTGTAGGCGTCGAGCTCGTCCTGGATCCCGGCCTCCTCGAAGGTCTTCTCGATGCGCAGCATCTCCTGGACCTGGTAGCGGACGGTGAGCTCGTCCTCGAACAGCAGCGTCACGTGCTCGCCGAGGTGAAGGCTGCGGTCGCGCTTGTGGGCGAGCACGCGCGCGCGGAACTCCGGGCGCGCCTTCGCATAAGCCTCGAGCGTCATGAGGCTGTCGCGGCTGATGGCAGGCATTGCAGACTCCCGATTGATCCTGTTCATTCGATCCCGAAGGCGATTCGCAGCAGCGTCAGCGGATGCGCCCTTCGCGGCTCGGGGCCGCCGGCCTGGGTGATGCCCTGGGCGATGCGCCGCCCGGCGATCGGGCAGTCGGAGCTGATGTACTCGGGCTGCGGCTCGGCCATGCGCTGGAACACCGGCTTGCCGATCTTCATCGAGTCGGCGTAGAACTCGCGCTTGACCCCGAACGTCCCGTCGTGGCCCGCGCAGCGCTCGACGGTGCTGACGGTCGTCCCGGGCACCCATTCCAGCGCCTCGCGCGTCTTCTGGCCGACGTTCTGCACCCGCGAGTGGCACGGTATGTGGTAGCCGACCTTGCCCAGCGGATGCTTGAACTTGCGGTCGAGCAGGCCGTCCTTGTCGCGCAGGACGAAGTACTCGAACGGGTCGAACATCGCCTCGCCCACCGCCCTGACGTCGGCGTCCTCGGGAAATATCAGCGGCAATTCCTGCTTGAACATCAGCGTGCACGAGGGCACCGGCGAGACGATCGCATAGCCCTCGCGGGCGAGCGGCGCGAGCAGCGGGATGTTGATGTCCTTGAGCCTCTCGACGCCGTCGAGGTCGCCGAGCTCGAGCTTGGGCATCCCGCAGCACGCCTCGCCGGCGACGGTGATATAGGGAACCTCGATGTGGTCGAGCAGCTTCAGCAGGTCGTGCCCGATGCCCGGCTCGTTGTAGTTGACGTAGCAGGTGGAGAACACCGCGACCTTGCCGGGCGTGCGCTCGCCGTTCCTGACCGGCCACTGCAGCGACGGCCTCGCCGACTTCGGGAACGGCTTCGCGGCATAGGTGGGCAGCCAGGCGTCGGCCGCGACCCCCAGCGTTCGCTCCATCACCTTTCGCATCGCCGGCGTCCTGTTCGCCTTGTTGACGGCGTGGACGACGACGGGGATCGTCGCGAGCCTGCCGACCGCGTCGGTCGAGGTCAGCATGCGGTCGCGGGCGCGCACCGGGCCCTTCCTGAACTTGTACGCCTTGGCGCGCAGCATCAGGTGCGGGAAATCGAGATTCCACGGATGCGGCGGAACGTACGGACACTTGGTCATGTAGCAGACGTCGCACAGGTAGCACTGGTCGACGACTTTCCAGTAGTCCGCCTTGGCGACGCCGTCGACTTCCATCGTCTTGCTCTCGTCGACGAGGTCGAACAGCGTCGGGAACGCGCCGCACAGCGACACGCACCGCCGGCAGCCGTGGCAGATGTCGAAGACGCGCTCCATCTCCTTGACGAGCGCGGCCTCGTCGTAGAACTCGGGATTGCGCCAGTCGAGCGGGTGGCGCGTCGGCGCCTGAAGATTGCCTTCGCGGATCGTCATCGCCGGCGCGCTCCCGTCGTGCCCGTCCCGTCAGTCCGCCAGCGCGTCCAG
>JBLMVY010000159.1:0-6811 GCA_050256935.1 Candidatus Levyibacteriota bacterium
CGGTGATGAAGCCGTGGACGAAGATGTTGCTCGGCGTCTTGCGCCCGGCGAAGTGCAGCATCGCCGGCCAGAACAGCGTGTGGAAATAGACGATGTCCTTGCCGATGAAGTGATACTGCTCGACGGCGGGGTCGGCCAGGAACGCCTCGAAGCTGCGCGGCTCGCCCAGCGCTCGCGCTGCCCCCGAGTCGAAATGCTTCTTCAGCGCGGCGAGGTAGCCGATCGGCGCGTCGAGCCAGACGTAGAAATACTTGGGCGGCGCGCCCGCGGGCTGGTCGGGGATCTCGATGCCGAAATACGGCGGATCGCGCGAGATGTCCCAGTCGGCGAGCTTCCGGCCGCCGTCGCCCAGCCACTCCTGCACCTTGTTGAAGACCTCGGGTTGCAGCGATTGCCCCGGTGCGGGCGCCGCCGTCCAGTGCTGCAGCCAGTCGGCGACTTCCGGGGCCGACAGCCTGAAGAACAGGTGCTCGGACTCGCGCATCTGCGGCCGCGCGCCGGTCAGCGTCGAGTAGGGCTCGATGAGGTCGGTCGGCGCGTAGGTCGAGCCGCAGACCTCGCAGGCGTCGCCGTACTGGTCCTTGGCGCCGCACTTGGGGCAGGCGCCCTTGATGTAGCGGTCGGGCAGGAACATGCCCTTCACCGGATCGTAGAACTGCGAGATCGTCCGCGTCGCGATCAGCCCGCGCGCGGCCAGCGCCCGGTAGATCGACTGCGCGAGCTCGACGTTCTCGGGCGAGTGCGTCGTGTGGGTCGTGTCGAAGCTGATCAGGTAGCGCTTCCAGTCCTCGCGGTGCGATTCGCCGACGCGCGCGATCAGGGTCTCGGGCGTGATGCCCTCGTCCTCGGCCTTGAGCATGATCGGCGCGCCGTGGGTGTCGTCGGCGCAGACGAAGTGCACGGCGTTGCCCTGCATCCGCTGGAAGCGCACCCAGATGTCGGCCTGGATGTACTCCATGATGTGGCCGATGTGGAACGGACCGTTCGCGTAGGGCAGCGCGGTGGTCACGAACAGGGTGCGGGCCGGGGCGGGCATCGGCAGTCGGTTTCGAGGGCGGTGGCGTGGAAAGGCATCGGATTCTAGCAAACGGGCTCGCGAGGCTCCGGGCGCGCCGGGGCGGATCGGCTAGAATGACGGGCTGGGCTGGATGCCTCTTCCATCCCCCATTTCCGGAGTGAATGCCAGATGGCACTGAACCAAGCGGACGTCGAGACGTGCCTGCGCGCCGTCGTCGATCCCAATACCGGCCGGGACTTCGTCGCCGGCAAGTCGATCCGCAAGATCCAGATCCAGGGCGGCGACGTCGTCGTCGACATGCAGATCGGCTATCCGGCGAAGAGCCAGCATGACCTCCTGCGGCGGCTGGTGCAGGATGCCGTCGCGGCGCTGCCCGGCGTGGCCCGGGTCACGGTCAACCTGACGCAGAAGACCACCTCGCATGCGGTGCAGCGCGGCGTCAAGCTCATTCCCGGCGTCAAGAACATCGTCGCGGTGGCAAGCGGCAAGGGCGGCGTGGGCAAGTCGACGACCGCGGTCAACCTCGCGCTGGCACTCGCCGCCGAGGGCGCGTCCGTCGGCATCCTCGATGCCGACATCTACGGGCCCTCGCAGCCGATGATGCTGGGCATCGCCGGGCGCCCCGAGTCGCGCGACGGCAAGACCCTCGAGCCGATGGAAGCCTACGGCGTGCAGGCGATGTCGATCGGCTTCCTGATCGACACCGACACGCCGATGGTCTGGCGCGGTCCGATGGTGACCCAGGCCCTCGAGCAGCTGCTGAAGGACACCAACTGGCGCGAGATCGACTACCTGATCGTCGACATGCCGCCGGGCACCGGCGACATCCAGCTGACGCTCGCGCAGAAGGTTCCGGTCACCGGCGCGGTGATCGTGACCACGCCGCAGGACATCGCGCTGATCGACGCGCGCAAGGGCCTCAAGATGTTCGAGAAGGTCGGCGTGCCGATCGTGGGCATCGTCGAGAACATGTCGATCCACATCTGCTCGAAGTGCGGGCACGCCGAGCACATCTTCGGCGAAGGCGGCGCGCAGAAGATGTGCGGCGACTACAACGTGCCGTTCCTGGGCTCGCTGCCGCTCGACATCCACATCCGCGAGCAGGCGGACTCGGGCCGTCCGTCGGTCGTGTCGGACCCCGACGGCCCCGTCGCCGCCGCCTACAAGGCGATCGCGCGCAAGGTCGCCGTCGCCGTCGCCCAGAAGGCCGAGGACTTCTCCGCCAAGTTCCCCAGCATCGTCGTCCAGAACACCTGACCTGCGGGGCGTGCCGCCGCGCCGTCCCCACCACCTCAGCAATGGAGTGAAGCCCGTGTCCATCCGATCCGACCGATGGATCCGCCGCATGGCGGAATCGACGCGCATGATCGAGCCTTTCGAGCCCGGCCAGGTGCGCGAGGTCGACGGGCGCCGGATCGTCTCCTACGGCACGTCGAGCTACGGCTACGACATCCGCTGCTCGGACGAATTCAAGATCTTCACCAACATCAACTCGACCATCGTCGATCCGAAATCGTTCGATGCCGGGTCCTTCGTCGACTTCAAGGGCGATGTCTGCATCATCCCGCCCAATTCCTTCGCGCTGGCGCGCACCGTCGAGTATTTCAGGATCCCGCGCAACGTGCTGGTCGTCTGCCTCGGCAAGTCGACCTACGCGCGCTGCGGCATCATCGTCAACGTGACGCCGCTGGAGCCGGAATGGGAAGGGCACGTCACGCTGGAGTTCTCGAACACCACGCCGCTGCCGGCGAAGATCTACGCGAACGAAGGCGTGGCGCAGGTGATCTTCTTCGAGTCGGACGAGGTCTGCGAGACCTCGTACAAGGACCGCGGCGGGAAGTACCAGGGGCAGCAGGGCGTCACGCTGCCGAAGATCTGAGCGGCGTCGCGGCCTTGCCGACGCGCTGACGCACCCACGCCTGCGATGCCGCAACCGGAAGACGCGCGACCCGACAGGCCGGGGCTGCGCTCGCGGCTGCAGCGCTGGTGGCTGCTCGGCATCGAGCGCTTCGGCGCCGAGGGGTCGCACGTCAACCTGGTATGGGCGGCGGTCCTGGGCTTCACCGGAGCGCTGGCGACGATCGCCTTTCGCGAGGGGATCCACCTCGTCCAGATGCTGCTGTCCGAGCACAGCTCGAGCCTGGTGGAGACCGCGCGTTCCCTCGAGCCGTGGCAGCGCCTGGTGCTGCCTGCCGGAGGCGGCATCGTCGCCGGCCTGATCCTGCAGGTGGCGAGGCGCTTCATCGGCGCGCACGCCGCCTCCGATTACATGGAAGCGATCGTCATCGGCGACGGGCGCATTCCGGTGCGCGAGAGCATCGCGCGCAGCCTGTCGTCGCTCGCCTCGGTCGCCTCGGGAGGCTCGATCGGCCGCGAGGGCTCGATGGTGCAGCTCGCCGCGGTGACCGCCTCGGTGCTGGGGCGCCCCTGGGCGCAGAGCGCGCCGCAGCTGCGGCTGCTGGTCGCCTGCGGCGCGGCGGCGGGCATCACCGCAGCCTACAGCGCGCCGATCGCCGGCGCGCTGTTCATCTCCGAGATCGTGCTGGGCTCGATCGCGATGGACACCTTCGGCCCGCTGCTGGTCTCGGCGGTCGTCGCCAACGTCACCATGCGCGCGCTGACCAACTATGGCGCGCCCTACGAGATGCCGCCGTTCCCGGTGGTCGCCGGGCGCGAGATCTGGCTGTTCGTCGGCCTGGGCGTGGTCGCCGGGGCCGCCGCGCCCCTGTTCCTGGGCCTGCTCGACAGCGCCAAGCGCGCGTTCGCCCGCATCCCGCTGCCGCTGGCGCTGCGGATGGGCATCGGCGGGCTGATCGTCGGCGGCATCTCGGTGTACGTCCCCGAGGTCTGGGGCAACGGCTACAGCGTCGTCAATTCGCTGCTGCACCACGAGTGGCTGTGGCCGGCGGTGCTGATCCTGCTGCTGGCCAAGGTCGTCGCGACCGCGGCGACCATGGGCTCGGGCGCCGTCGGCGGCATCTTCACGCCCACGCTGTTTTTCGGCGCCGCGCTCGGGCTGCTGTTCGGGCAGGCCGCGCATGCGGCGTGGCCGGCGTTCACCTCGCAGCCTTTCGCCTACGCGATCGTGGGCATGGGAGCGCTGCTGGCGGCGGGGACGCGGGCGCCGCTGATGGCGATCCTGATGATCTTCGAGATGACGCTCTCCTACGAGGTCGTACTGCCGCTGATGCTGGCCTGCGTCGTCGCCTATTTCGTCGCCCGGACCTCGGGCGGCCTGCCGATGTATTCGGCGGTGTCGCATCGCGAAAAGGGCGGCGGCACCGAGGGCGCATGGCAATCGCTCGAGATCGCGCAACTGATCAAGCCGGCGAAGCCCTGCGTCGGGATCGACGCCCGGTTCGCCGACATCCGGCGCGCGTTCGTCGAGCATCCGGTGCGCTACCTCTACGTTCTGGATGGCGCAGGGATTTACCGTGGCGTGATCTCGCTGCACGACGTCAACCAGCGGCTCCTGGGCGGCCCGTCGCCCGGACAGCCGGGCGAACCGGGCGCGACCGAGCTGCTGCGCACCGACCTGCAGCTCCTGACCCCGCAGATGAAACTCGGGGAAGCGCTGCAGCGATTCTTCACCCACCATGGCGAGCGCCTGCCGGTCGTGGAGAGCGTCGAGCAGCCGCGCCTGATCGGGACGGTGTCCAAGACCGACCTGCTGATGCAGATCCAGTCGGCGGCAGGGGCTTAGCGGGCGGCGCCGCTGCTTTCACGGGAGGGGAGGCCGCGGACGCGATGGGCGGGCAATCCGACGCATTCCGGGGCAGGGCCGCGTCCCTTGCCGTCATCGCCGGCTGCCAGGTCGCCGCGATGTCGCTGTGGTTCTCCGCGTCCGCGGTGCTGCCCGCCCTCACCGCCGAGTTCGCGCTTTCGAGCTTCGACCAGGCGGCGCTGACCAGTGCCGTGCAGCTGGGCTTCGTCGCCGGATGCCTCGTCAGTGCAATCCTGGGGCTCGCCGACCGCGTCGACCCCCGGCGCTTCTTCGCGCTTGCAGCGGGAGTGGCGGCCGGCGCGAACGCGCTGCTGCTCGTCGTCCACCCGGCATCGTGGACGGGGCTCGCGCTGCGCGCGCTCACCGGCATCTGCATGGCGGGCGTCTACCCGGTGGGGATGAAGCTCGCGTCGACCTGGGCCCGGGGCGACATGGGCCTGATGGTGGGCATCCTGGTCGGGGCGCTGACGCTGGGATCGGCGTCGCCGCACCTGTTCAATGCGCTGTGGGGCACCACCTGGCGCGTGCCGGTCGCCAGTGCGTCGACCGCGGCCCTGGCCGCAGCGATCGCCATCGGGGTCGCGCGCATCGGCCCCAATCGCGCGCCGTCGCCGCGCGTCGACCCCCGCGCGGTGCTGTCGGCGTGGCGCGACGTGCCGCTGCGCCTCGCCAACCTCGGCTATCTCGGCCACATGTGGGAGCTCTACGCGATGTGGGCGTGGATCGGCGTCTTCCTGAACGCGAGCTTCGCGCAGACGATGCCGGCGGCGACGGCGGCATTCGACGCCAAGCTCGCGGCGTTCGCGACCATCGGCTCGGGGGCGATCGGGGCCGTCGGCGCCGGGGTGCTGGCCGACCGGCTCGGTCGCACGACCCTCACCATCGCCGCCATGGCGATCTCCGGCAGCTGCGCGGCGACGGTGGGAATGCTCTACGGCGGCGCGCCGGCGCTGCTCGTCCCGGTCTGCATCGTCTGGGGAGTCAGCATCGTCGCCGACTCCGCCCAGTTCTCCGCGTCGATCGCCGAGCTCGCCGACCGGGAGCGGGTGGGAACCATGCTCACCGTCCAGACCGCGCTGGGATTCACCCTGACCCTGGCGACGATCCACCTGATGCCGCGGCTGGTCGCCGCCGTGGGCTGGCAGCGTGCGTTCATTCCGCTGGCGATCGGCCCGGCGATCGGGGTGTGGGCGATGGCGCGGCTGCGCGCGCGCCCCGAGGCGGTTCGCCTCGCCGGCGGACGGCGCTGACCCGAGGTTGCCGCGCGGGAGGGCGGCAGCGCTGTCGCCAGACGGTGACGGAGGAAAGTTCGCGCGCGCCGGCAAAGTTGGAGCACAATTCGCGCCGGACGCGCCCCGGATCGCCGCGAACGGCGATGGAACTTCCTCGGGCGCGCCAGTCTGACGTTACTTTCGCACCGCGCTGCCGGTGCCGACGGAGACAGGGATGAAATTTCGCTTTCCGGTGGTCATCATCGACGAGGACTATCGTTCCGAGAACGCGAGCGGGCTGGGCATTCGCGCGCTGGGCAAGGCGATGGAGGACGAGGGCGCCGACGTGCTGGGGGTGACCAGCTACAGCGACGTCTCGCGGCTCGCCCAGCAGCAGAGCCGCGCCTCGGCGTTCATCCTGTCGATCGACGACGAGGAGTTCGCCGGCGCGACCGAGCACACCCACGATGCGCTCGCCAAGCTGCGGGAGTTCGTCGACGAGATCCGCTTCCGCAACGCCGAGATCCCGGTGTTCCTGTTCGGGGAGACCAAGACCTCGCGCCACATCCCGAACGACATCCTGCGGCACCTCAACGGCTTCATCCACATGAACGAGGACACGCCGGAGTTCGTCGCGCGCTACATCCTGCGCGAGGCGCGGACCTACCTCGACAGCCTGGCCCCGCCGTTCTTCCGCGCGCTGGTCCATTACGCCAGCGACGGCTCGTATTCGTGGCACTGCCCGGGCCACTCGGGCGGCGTCGCGTTCCTGAAGAGCCCGGTCGGGCAGATGTTCCACCAGTTCTTCGGCGAGAACCTGCTGCGCGCCGACGTCTGCAACTCGGTCGACGAGCTCGG
>JBLMVY010000160.1:0-4692 GCA_050256935.1 Candidatus Levyibacteriota bacterium
ACACGCTGGCGTGCGGATACGATCCGCAGTCGCTCGCCGACATCGTTCCGCCCGCCGAGCGCTTCCACGCGCTGGGCAGGGCGACGGTTCAGCCGACCCCGGACCTGACGCTGTTCGCGGATCTCGCCTACTCACGCAATCGGCTGGAGTTGACGCTTCCGCCAACGCCGGTTTCATCGCAGTTCACCACCGGCAATGCGCCGGTGCAGTACCCGGCATCGGGTCCGTACTATCCCACCGCCTTTGCGGCCGCCAACGGCATTGCCGGAGACCTCGAGCTGCGCTTCCGCACCGACGCGCTCGGCAATCGCCTCGACGTCATCGATTCGCAGGCGGCCCGTACCGTCGTGGGTGCCGACGGCGCGTTCGCCGGCTGGGACTACAGCACGGCGTTGGTCTACAGCAGGAACACGCAGAGCGACGATCTCGCCCGCGGCTATGTATCGCAGCAGAGGCTTCTGCAGGGACTCGCGACGGGCTTGATCAACCCGTTCGGCTCCTCGGGGCCCGAGGGGGATGCGCTTCTGCAATCCAGCCTCATCGACGGCGACTATCACACGGCTACGGGAACCACGTGGCTGGTCGACGGCCACGCGTCACGCGACTTGATACGCCTGCCCGCAGGCGCACTCGCCATTGCCCTCGGAGCCGAGGCGCGCAAGGAACAGCTGAGCACCGACTTCTCGCCGCTGGCGCAGAGCGGCGATGTCCTTACCGTCGGCGACGTGTCGTCTGTCGCAGGCGGTCGCAGGGCGCAGGCGCTGTATGCCGAAGCGAGCGTTCCGTTCGCCAAAGGCTGGGAATCGCAGATCGCGGTGCGCCACGACCACTACAGCGATTTCGGAGGAACGGTCAATCCCAAGGTTGCGATCCGCTGGCAGCCGGTATCCCAGCTCGTTCTGCGTTCATCGTGGGGAACCGGATTTCGCGCGCCGACGATCTACGATCTCCATGTACCCGTGCAGCAGATGGGGACGACAGACTCCCAATTCCCGGATCCCGTGCGCTGCCCGGTTACGCACGATTCGCGCGATTGCGAAGAGGGGTTTACGGCGTACGGCGGCGGTAACCCGCACCTCGCCGCCGAGACTTCCGAGCAGTTCAACGCGGGCGCCGTATGGGAGCCCGTTCCCGGAACGTCGCTGTCGCTCGATTACTGGAAGATCGACAAGAGCAACGTCATCCAGACGCTCGGCGAGGAACAGCTGTTCGCCGACTTCGGCCGGTGGGCCGGGACGAACGTCGTGCGAGGTCCCGTCGATCCGGCCTATCCCGGCTTGCCCGGTCCCATCGTCTCGGTGTTCCTGGGCAACGTGAACCTCGGCGACCTGCGCACGTCGGGATTCGACGTCGACCTGAAATGGCGGGGACTCGCGAGCTCGCTCGGTCGGTTCTCGTTCGGCCTCAACGGCACCTACGTGACGGCCTACGAGCTGGACTTCGGAACGGGGCAGTTCAGCTCCGGGCTCGGCAACAACCAGGTGAACGGCCCGGTGCCGCGCTGGCGACACTATGCGTCGGTCACGTGGAGCAACGGGCCGTGGTCCGCGACGTTGGCCCAAACCTTCCAGCTCGGCTACAGCGAGTGCGACCAGCTGACCGTCGACCCGGAGACGGGCATCTGCAATGGAACTCGCCGCGTCGGCGACTACAGCGTCATCGACATCCAGGGGCAATACACCGGCGTCACGAGCACGACCGTCGTGTTCGGCATCAAGAACCTGTTCGATCGCGATCCGCCGTTCACGCAGTCAGGCTCCGGATTCAGTGGCGGATATGACCCGTTCTACGCCGATCCGCGCGGCGTGACGTACTACGCGAAGCTCACGTTCTCGTTCAAGTGACGACATGAGCGAGCCACTTGGCGCTCCGCTGGCAGGCACGCCCGCAATGCCGCCGCCCGGCTGGCTCGATGGACTCGGTCGCGAAGGGCTCGCGATCGTCGTCCTGGTCGCGTTCGTCACCTCGCTCAACACCACCACGAAGTTCCTCGTCACCTTGCCGCTCGGCCAGTGGCTCGGCGCGTTTCTGGACGAGTTCGTGGAGTATCTGCTCGTCGGGAGCGCGATCCTGATAGCTGCCGTCTGGGCGCGCAAGGCGGTTCCATCGAGCGGCGCCAAGCAATACGCGGCGATGGCCTTCGCGGTCGTCATGGCGGCGACTTTGGCGGAGGTCTCCCTCGAAGCGTGGAGCACCAACGGACGCCTCATCGAACCCGGCGAGAATTGGCAGTCCGACCTCCTCGATGCTGCAATCGAACTCGCTACCTACATCATCCGGGACTCGTTTGTCGGGCTCATTATCGCCAGCACATGGCTCTACGTCCGCGCCGAAGCCGACCATGCGGCTGCGATCGCGGCGGTTGCCGTGGACTCGGAGCGGCTGGATCGACAGACCGCCGAAGCGCGCCTGCAAATGCTCGAGGCGCAGATCGAGCCGCACTTCCTCTTCAACACCCTCGCGAACGTCAAACGCCTCTACGAAACGGATCGCACCGCCGGTGCGACGATGATGCGCAACCTGAAGGACTACCTGTCCGTCGCGCTGCCCCAGATGCGAGCGATCGCTTCCACGCTCGGGCGGGAGAGCGATCACGCCATCGCGTACCTCAACATCCAGAAAACGCGGATGGGACGCAGGCTCGCCTTCGCGTTCGACATACCGGTGGAGCTGCGCAACGCGCGCTTGCCATCGCTCATGCTCCTGACGCTTGTCGAGAATTCCGTCAAGCATGGGTTGACGCCTCGGCCCCAAGGTGGCCGCATCGATGTGAAAGCACGCGTGGTGGATGGGCAATTGCGAATCGACGTCGCCGACACCGGTCAGGGCTTCACGAAATCGGGTGGCGGCGGAACGGGTCTGGCGAACACCCGCGCCCGGCTGGCGTCGTATTTCGGGGACCGCGCCAGCCTCTCGCTTGCGCTCAACGCGCCGCGGGGCGTCATCGCGACGCTGGTGCTTCCGTACGAGAACGCGTCGTGTGATCGAGGCGCATGGTGAACGCCGTCGCTGCCACCGCGGATTCCGGACTGCACCGGCTCGCGGCGGCGACCGACGCCGTGCGCGGGATTCGCCTCGCGCAGGTCAGGGTCACCGTCGTTCTCGGGCTGTGTCTGACGGCGATAACGCTTGTCGTATTCCTAATCCCGATCGCGCAAATCGCCCGGAACAATTCATGGTGGGCGGTCGTCACGCAAGTCGCCGTCGGCGATCAGATCAGGGCATTCATTCTCCTGATCGCGCTCGTCGTCGCGAACCGTGCGGCCGACGAAGGCTACCCGGCGCGCAATGCGTATGTTCTCGCTGCGCTTGTGGGATGCGTGGTCGGTGTAGCAGCGAGCGAGACGTTCGAGTGGGCGTGGCGAGCAGTGTTCCTCACCGGCCCGGCACCCGCGGCCCGTCCCTGGCTTCAAGGTGACGCAGCTCTCTACTACCGTCCCATTTTCGACCTGACAAATTGGCTTCTCATCGGGTCGGCGGCCGTGTTCCTCTACGCCGGCCGGCGCGCGGCCCTGCGCACGGCGCAGCGATTGCGAACGGCAGAGCTGGAGCGGATACGCCGTTCCAAGCTCGCGCTCGAGTCGCGCTTGCAGGCGATGCAGGCGCGCGTGGAGCCCCAGTTCCTCTTCAACACCCTGGTCCAGGTCGAGCGCCTGTACGAACTCGATTCCGAACTCGCCACCCGCATGCTCGAGGAGCTCATCGCCTACCTGCGCGCCGCGATGCCCTTGATGCGCGATACATCGTCGACCGTCGCGCAGGAGCTGGAGCTGGCCCGGGCGTATCTCGACATCATCCGCATGCGGCTGGGCGAGCGAATCGCGGTGACGATACAGACGCCCCCCGGAAGCGAGGACATCCGGATGCCGCCCATGGTGCTCCTGCCGCTCGTCGATCACGCCATCGTGCGCGGTCTCACACCCGCGAGCGCCGGCGGCGCCATCGGCATTCGCGCCGACGTCGAGGGCGGCCGCCTGCGCTTGACGATCACCGACAGCGGTGCGGGTTTCGTGCCCGAGGTCGATGGGGAAGGCCTCACCAGCATTCGGGAGCGACTGAATGCCTTGTACGGAGACCAGGGTACGCTGCAGCTCAGGCGATCGAATACGACATCGACCGAGGCCGTGCTCGACATTCCGTTGGAACACCGGACGCTCGCCGGAACGCACGGCTGCGCGCCAGATTGAGTGCCGTTCGGAAGCCGCGTTCCCGGCCGAGGGGACGACGCGCCGACTCGACGTCGCGGTCGCCGGATTCAACCGCGCAGCCGGAGCAGGGTTTCGATCAGCGCTGGCTCGTCCCAGGGCACGTCGGACGGGTAGGTGTTCAGATGGGGGCTTTCCGGATCGCGCCGCCACTCCTGCGGAAAATGCACGGTGATGCCTTCTTGCGCGGGATCGAGGGCGGTGCGTGATCTCGACGCAGTGCCCTGCAGGGCGCCGAAGAGCGCCGCGCACAGGTCGACGTCAAACAGCGCGCCACGGTGCGTCGCGGGGCTGACGCGGCGGTTGATCTCCAGCAGCCGCGGCGCGCCGCCCGCCGGATCCGCGATGAACTCGGCGAAGAACAATCCGCTGATGCCGAAGCCGCGCGCGAGGTCGGCAGCGATGCGGCGCAGCCCCGGCCCGGAATAATGGCGCGTCATCGTCGGCGGTCCGGTCGGCGCCGGATGGGCGATCAGCTTGTCCAGTG
>JBLMVY010000161.1:0-6312 GCA_050256935.1 Candidatus Levyibacteriota bacterium
GCGTCCTGGACGCGCTGCTGCCGGACCCCGAGGCCTGGGACGTCGATGTCGCGCTGGTGTGGGAGCCGCCGTGGAGCCCTGCCCTGATGTCCGAGCGCGCGAGGCAGGCGTTCGGGTGGCCCGGCTGAGCATGCGCCGCCTGCGTCATTCACCACGACCGAGGAATCTTCGACCATGACCACCGACATCAAGAGCACCGTCGACGTACGCAACATCGTGCCGCGCGAGCGGCACCCGCTGATCTTCAGCACCTTCCACGAGCTCGCCCCCGGGGACGCGATGCTGCTGGTGAACGATCACGATCCCAAACCGCTGTACTACCAGTTCCAGGCGGAGCTGGGCGGATCGTTCAACTGGGAATACCTGGAAAGCGGGCCCGAGGTCTGGCGGGTGCGCATCGGCAAGCCGCAGTAATTCCCCGCGACCTCCGAGCGGGTTTCCGCATGCCGCAGGCACGCGATCTCCGCCCGCCCTGGCGTGCGCCGTTGCTGGCGCTCGGCTTCGCGTCGCTGATCGCCGGGATCGGCGCGGGGCTCGCGCGCCTCGGCTGGTCCGTGCCGGGCGCGGGGCTCGCCTACGTTCACGGGCCCCTGATGGCGTCGGGGTTCTTCGGCACCGTGATCAGCCTGGAGCGCGCCGTGGCCCTGCGCCGGCGCTGGGCCTATGCGGCGCCGCTGCTCTCGGGGATGGCGACGCTGGCCTCCCTGGTCGCCGCGCCTTCGCTGTTCGCGCCCGCGCTCGCCACCCTGGGAAGCCTGGTGATGGTCGCGGCCTCCGCCTCGGTGCACGCGCGCCAGCGCGAGCTCTTCACGCTGACGCTGGCGCTGGGAGCTCTCGCCTGGACCGCCGGCAATCTGGTCTGGCTCGCCGGCGCGTCGATCGCCGTCGCCGTGCCCTGGTGGATCGCCTTCCTCGTGCTGACCATCGCCGGCGAGCGGCTGGAGCTGTCGCGGCTCCTCCCACCGTCCCCGGCGGCGCGCCGGATCTTCGCCCTGCTGCTGCTCGCCATCCTTGCCGCCGCCACGTTGTCGATGATTGCCTACGCACCGGGCACGACCCTGCTGGGGCTGGCGCTCGCGGCGCTGGCGGCATGGCTGATGCGCCAGGACATCGCGCGGCGCACGATCCGGAGCCGGGGACTCACCCGCTACATCGCCGCATGCCTGCTGTCGGGCTACGTCTGGCTCGCCGTCGCCGGTGTGGCGATGGTCGTCGCCGGCGGGCTCGGTGTCGGCGGTGCAAGCCACGACGCCGCCTTGCACGCGGTGATGCTCGGCTTCGTCTTCTCGATGGTGTTCGGCCATGCGCCGATCATCATTCCCTCGGTGATCGGGGTCGCCATTCCGTACTCGCGATGGTTCTACGCGCCGCTGGCGCTGCTGCATGCGTCGCTGCTGCTGCGCGTCGCCGGCGACGCGCTCGCCGACGCGCAGTGGCGCGCCCTGGGCGGCATGCTCAACGCCGCGGCACTGGCCGCGTTCATCCTCGGCACGCTGATCGCCGCGCTGCGCGGCCGCACCCGCGCCCATGGACCGCGGGGCCGCGATACGGCGTCGATCTCCCGCCCGACCTAGGCGGCAACGAGCTCGCGCATGTGGGCGACCGCGCTGCGGCCCAGCGCCGACAGCGCATACCCGCCCTCGAGCGAGGACACGATGCGGCCCTGCGCGTGCCGCGCGGCGACCTGCATCAGCTCGCGCGTCATCCACGCGTAGTCGCTCTCGACGAACGCGAGGCCCGCGAGCGGATCCTCGCGATGCGCGTCGAACCCGGCCGAGATCAGGATCAGCTCGGGGCGGTGCGCGTCGAGCGCCGGCAACCAGCGATCGCGCACCGCCTCCCGCAGCTCGTCGCCCCCGCTGCCCGCGGGCAACGGCACGTTCACCATGTTGGGTGCGGGATTCTCGACCCCCGAATACGGATAGAGCGGGTACTGGAACGTCGACACCATCAGCACGCGCGGCTCGTCGGAGAACATCTCCTCGGTGCCATTGCCGTGGTGGACGTCGAAATCGGCGATCGCCACCCGCGACAGGCCGTGCGCGGCCAGTGCGTGGGCGGCACCCACGGCGACGCTGTTGAACACGCAGAATCCCATCGCGCGCGCGCTTTCGGCATGATGACCCGGCGGGCGCACCGCGCAGAACGCGTTCTCGAATTGGCCGCCGCAGACGAGATCGACCGCCCTGATCACCGCGCCCGCCGCGTGGCGCGCGGCGGTCACCGAGTGGGGGTTGAGCGCGGTGTCGGGGTCGAGGTAGTTCAAGCCCCGCTCGGGCACCGCGCGCATGATGGCGTCGATGTAGGCGCGGCTGTGGACGCGGGCAAGCTGCTCGTCGGTGGCGGCGGGCGCCTCGTGGTGGGACACATGGACATCGAGTCCGGACGCGATCAGCTGGTCGCCGATGGCCGTCAGGCGCTCGGGGCATTCGGGATGGCCGCCACCCATCGCGTGCAGCAGGCAGGACGGGTGCGTGATGTAGGCAGTGGTCACGGTGCGCAGGGAAATGGGGGATCCGAAGTGTAACGCCGGGCTGGCGAAGTGACGAGCGGGCGCCCGGCGTCCCACGGTGCACAATGAGGCGTCCGGATCCCCCAGGGCCCACTGCAATGACCGTCCGTTCCGCATCCCAAAACGTCCCGACCGCGCACCGCCTGGCATCCATCCTGCAGCAGCTGGGCGAGATCGTCGTCGGCAAGGAGGAGCCGCTCAAGCTCGCGCTGGCCTGCCTCCTCGCCCGCGGGCACCTGCTGATCGAGGACATTCCCGGCGTCGGCAAGTCGACCCTCGCGCAGGCGCTGGCGACGGCGCTGGGCCTCAACTACGCGCGGATCCAGTTCACCAGCGACCTGCTGCCCGCCGATGTCCTCGGCGTCTCGGTGTACGACGCCGGAGCGCAGACTTTCCGCTTCCACGCCGGGCCGATCTTCCATTCGGTCGTCCTCGCCGACGAGATCAATCGCGCCCCTCCCAAGACGCAGAGCGCCCTGCTCGAGGCGATGGAGGAGCGGCAGGTGTCGCAGGATGGCGAGACGCGCAAGCTGCCCGACCCGTTCTTCGTCATCGCGACACAGAATCCGGTCGAGCAGATCGGCGCGTTTCCGCTGCCCGAGTCGCAGCTCGATCGATTCATGCTGGCGATCGAGCTCGGCTATCCGGACGCCGGCGCCGAGCGCGAGCTGCTGGCCGGCGGCGACCGGCGCGCAAGGCTCGCGGATCTCCCCGCCGCCGCGGACGCGGCGACGCTCGCGCAATGGCAGCGCGAAGCCGCATCGATCCACGTCGCGCCCGCCCTCCTCGATTACGTCCAGGCGCTGCTCGCGGCCTCGCGCGGCCATCTGCCGGGCACGCCCGCCGGCGCCGGCGAGGATGCCGGGGCACGGCGGGGATTGAGCCCCCGGGCAGGACTGATGCTGCTCGCCGCTTCACGCGCCTATGCGCTGATCGGGGGACGGCCGATGGTCGTCCCCGAGGACGTGCAGGCGGTGTTCCCTGCAGTGGCCGGCCATCGGCTCGCCGGTGGCGCGCGCGCCGGGGCGTTCCAGGCGCAGAGCCTGATCCGCGCCGTCGCGCTGCCGTGAGCGCCTTCGCGACCGGGGCCCCGACACCGCCTCCGCGTCGCGGCGCCCTGCCCAAGGGTGGCTGGCGGCAGCGGCTGCGCCAGCGGGCGTTCCGCGTCGCGCCCGCCGACCGCACATCGGTGGTGCTGCGCCATTCGCGCATCTACATCCTCCCCACGCGCCGCGGCTACGCCCTGATGGCCACGCTCGTCGTCATGCTGCTGACCTCGCTCAATTACGCGCTGTCGCTGGGGCTCGCCGTCACGTTCCTGCTGAGCGGGCTCCTGGCGGCGGCGCTGCTGCACACCTTCCGCAACCTCGCGGGCGTCGAGATCAAGCCGCTGGCGGCGAGCGATGCGTTCGCCGGCGAGCCCATGACTTTCGCCCTGTCGCTGTCCGCCGGCGCCACCGAGCGCCGATCGATCAGGGTCGCGGCGGCGGGGGCTGTCGCGCTCGCGAGCTTTCCCGGCGGCGGCGCGCGCACGGTCACCCTGGCCGTCCCGACCCGCACGCGCGGGCAGGTCGCCCTGGGGCGGATCACGCTGTCGTCGGATCACCCGCTGGGGCTGTGGCGCGGCTGGGCCTATGTCCACTTTCCCCTGGCCGGCATCGCCTATCCGGCGCCCGAGGCGCACGCCCCGCCGTTGCCGACAGGGGCGCGCCATGCCGACGGGCGCGATGCGGGACGGGGCGAGGACGCCGATCTTGCGGGCCTGCGCGAATACCAGCGGGGCGATCCCCTGCAACGCGTCGCGTGGAAGGCGGTGGCGCGCGGCGCCGGCTGGTTCAGCAAGTCATTCGAAGGTGCCGGCGGCCAGGGGCCGCTGCTGCTGTCGTTCGCAGCACTCCCCGCTCGCCTGTCGACCGAGGCGAAACTGTCGCGGCTGTGCGCCTGGGTGCTCGCCGCCGAACGTGCGACGCGGCCCTTCGCGCTGTCGCTGCCGGGGAAAGCGCTGCCCGCCGGGCTGTCGGCCGAGCACCGGCGCGCCGCCCTGACCGCGCTCGCGCTGTTCGCGCACGGTGCCTGATGGGCACCCTGCTTGCCGCCTTGCGCAACCCCGCAGCGGCGAGACGCAAGCCCGTCGTCGCGGTGCGGGCGCTGTCGGCGACGCAGCTGGGATCGCTGGGCGTGCTCCTCGCTGCTGCACAGCTGCCGCTGGTGCCGCATCTGCCGATATGGGTCGCGGGATTCGGACTGCTGCTGGTCGCGCTGCGCTTCGGGCTGCTGCACCGCGACCGATCGCGCCCGCACGCGAAGCCTGCGCGCATCCCTTCGTGGGCACTCGCCGTCTTCGCGCTCCTGATCGCGATCGCCCTGCGCAAGTCCTATGGCTATTTCATCGGCCGCGACCCCTGCGTCGCCTTTCTCTTCGTGCTGCTGGGCATCAAGTTCGTCGAAGCGCGGTCACTGCGCGATGGCACGCTGCTCCTGTGCCTCGCACTGTTCGTCCTGATCACGCCGTTCTTCTACGACCAGTCGATCGTCGCGGGCGTCGCTGCGCTGCCCGCGGTCCTTGCCGCCGGCGCGGCGCTGGAAGCGCTGTCCCGCCCCGAGGACGCTGCGGCAGCACCGGGCTGGCGGGCGTCCTGGGCGCGCACGGCGATGCTGATCGCGCAGGGGCTCCCGATCGCGGCTGCGCTCTTCCTGCTGTTCCCGCGCCTGGCGAGTCCGCTGTGGGGGCTGCCCGCCGATTACGCGGCGCGAACCGGCTTGTCCGACCGGATGGCGCCCGGCTCGATCAGCGAGCTGTCGCTCTCGGACGCGGTGGCCTTCCGCGTCGATTTCGACGGCGCGCCGCCGCCACGCGCATTGCGCTACTGGCGCGGCCCCGTGCTCTCCCTGTTCAACGGACGCGAATGGCGCGCCCTTCCGCCGCGTGCGGGCGGCCGCCTGGCGAGCGGCGATGGAACGCGCGTGACCTACTCGGTCACCCTCGAACCCAACGATCATCGCTGGCTGTTCGCGCTCGACGTTCCTTCGGCGCTGCCCCAGATCGACGCCGATCCGGCGATGCGCGCAGCCGCCGGAGGACTTGCCGGATTCTCGAGCGATGGCGAGCTCGTGACGCGCCTCCCCATCACCCAGGCGCTGCGCTACACCCAGCAGTCGATCCTGCGCGATCGCTCTCCCGCCGCATCGAAGACCGACATCGCCATCGCCTCCAATCCGCCGCCCGGCAATCCGCGCAGCGTCGAATTCGCCCGCGAACTGCGCAGCCAGCATCCGAACGACCGCGATTTCATCGCCGCCGTGCTGCGCTGGTTCCGCGAGGAGGATTTCCACTACACGCTGTCGCCGCCGCTGCTCGAAGACCATCCGGTCGACGCCTTCCTGTTCGACACCCGGCGCGGCTTCTGCGAGCACTTCGCGAGCGCGTTCGTCGTCCTGCTGCGCGCCGCGGGAATTCCCGCGCGCGTGGTCACCGGCTATCAGGGCGGCGACATCAACCCGAACGGAGGCTACATGATCGTGCGCCAGTCCGACGCGCACGCCTGGGCCGAAGCCCTGGTCGATGGCCAATGGCAGCGCTTCGATCCGACGGCCGCGGTCGCCCCCTCGCGGATCGAGCGGGGCCTCGCCAGCGCGGTTCCCGCCGGCGATCCGGTGCCGCTGCTCGCGCGCGCCGACGGCGGGTGGATCAGGAACGTGCAGCTTGTGATCGACGCGATCAACTACCAGTGGCGGCGCAACGTCATCGAGTTCAACCGCGACCGGCAGCGTTCGCTGTGGCGCGACTGGAAGCTCGATGC
>JBLMVY010000162.1:0-8823 GCA_050256935.1 Candidatus Levyibacteriota bacterium
CGGGTCCCGGCGCTGCGTCGCTCGAGGACATCCTGCCGTGGGTGGTTCCATCGGGCTCGCTCGCCGCGCCACCCGTGACAGCCGTCGCGCACACTCGCGCTCGACGTACCCCGCCCGCCGCCTCCCGAGCTCGTGCCGGTTCGCGGCAGATTCGTCGACCCTGCGTGGCAGGACCGCGATCGGGGCACCGCGACCCCACGCCCGGCAGCGGGCGCTGCGCCCTGCCGGGCGCGGACGCCTGTGACGCAGTCGTCGCAAAGCGGGTGGCGCAGCGAGGGAGCCGTGGGTGGGCGACCGAAGCCGCGCCGGGACCCGCGCGACGACGCGGGTTGCGTCACCGAAGTCCGCGCTCGGCAGGGCGCAGCGCCCGCGGCTGACGAAGCGTCAGCTGGAGCAGCGGCTGACGCAGCATCAGCAGCGTCGGCGGCTGACGGGCATCCGCGGCTCACCGGTAGCCGAAAACGCCCGGCAGCCACGACGACAGTCCGGGCACGAGCGACAGCAGCGCCAGGACGGCGATCTGCGCCCACAGGAACGGCCACAGCTCGCGCACCAGGCGCGCGATCGGCACCTTGGCGACGATCGCCGTCACGAACAGCAGCCCGCCCACCGGAGGCGTGATCATGCCCATCGTCAGGTTGACGATGACGATGATCCCGAACTGGAGGTCGTTGATGCCGAGCGCGTGGGCGATGGGGGCCAGGATCGGCGCCAGGACGACGATGCCCGGGAGCGGCTCGATGAAGATGCCGAAGGCGAGCAGCAGCAGGTTCACCGCGAACAGGAAGGCCAGCGGCGGCAGCTGCATGCCGATGATCCATGCGGTCAGGTGCTGCGGCACGCGCGACACCGTCAGCACCCAGGCGAAGGCGGCCGACATGCCGACGATGATCAGCACCGACGCCGTCATCAGCGCCGAGCGCGCGAGGATCCCGGGCAGCATCTTCCATTCGAGCGTGCGGTAGATCACCCGCCCGGCGAACAGCGCGTAGAACACCGCGACGACCGAGGCCTCGGTCGGCGTGAATGCGCCGGACGCGATGCCGCCGAGGATCAGCACGGGGAGCAGCAGCGCGGGAACGGCTCGCCAGGTGTTGCGCAGGTAGTCGGACGGGGTCAGGCGCTGTGCCAGTGCCCGGTAATCGCGGCGCAGCGACGTCAGCTGGTTGATCGCCGCCATCGCGATCGCGATGGCGATCCCGGGCACCACCCCCGCGATCAGCAACCCGACCAGGTTCACCTCGGGGTAGGCGAGTGCATAGACGATGACGCTGATCGACGGCGGGATGATCGGGCCGAGAATCGACGTCGCGGCCGTCAGCGCCGCCGCGTAGCCGGGATCGTATCCATCCTCGCGCATCATGCGGATCATGATCGCGCCCGGCCCCGCGGCATCGGCGAGCGCCGACCCCGAGATCCCCGAGAAGAACGTCAGGGTGAGGATGTTGGTGTGACCGAGGCCCCCGCGGAAGCGTCCGACGAACTGCGAGGCGAAGCGCAGCAGGACGTCGGAGAGCGAGCCGCCGGTCATCAGCTCCGCGGTCAGGATGAAGAACGGCACGGCCTCGAGCGCGAACAGGTCGATGCCCGAGAACAGGTATTTCGGGAGGGCCACCAGCGGCACGTGGCCGACGAGCATCGCCGCGAGCGTCGCGCCGCCGAGCGCGAACGCGACGGGAACACCCAGCACCAGCAGCGCAACCGCAACGATGAAGAGCGCACCGACCATCGCCGCCGCGCGCCTAGCGTCCTGCCGCGTCGGCGTCGAAATCGCCGTCGGCGAGGAAGGCACCGCGGCGCAGGTAGTCTCGGCCCATCAGCAGCAGGTGAACGATCATCAGCGCGAAGCCCACCGGCATCGCCAGGTACACGGCGCCGATCGGAATCTGCAGCACCGGGGTCGTCTGCGCCCAGGTGAGCGCCGCGTAGCGCAAGCCGACGACGGTCATCACGGCGAAGAATCCCAGCAGCACGGCGAATATCACGGCGCGGATCGCGACCGCATGGCGCGGCGCCTTCTGCTGCAGGGCATCGATCCCGATATGGCCGCCGTAGCGCAGCACCGGCCCGGCGCCGATCAGCGTCAGCCAGATCATCGTGTAGCGCGACGCTTCCTCGACCCAGAGGATCGACCGGTCGGTGAGGAAGCGCAGCGTGACGTTGGCGAACACCATGCAGGCCATCGCCGCGAGCATGACGACGACGCACCAGCGGTTGACGGCGCACAGGCGCCGATCGAAGTTCGCGAGCATCGGATGGGCCTCGGTTGCGGTTCGCGCGATGCATCGATCTCGCCGATCGGGGCGAGCCGAATGATCGGGCATCGGCCGCGGATTCTCCCATGACGCGACGAGGATGCTGTAGCGGATTCGTTGTTCACTACGCCGCAAACCCTGGCACTATAATTGCTGCACATCCGCCCATGATGGATGCCAGCTACGTCGACGCAGTGCCGATGGATCCTTCCGAAATCTACGCGAAGACCGAAACCGGCCTGCGGGAACTCAAGGAGCGCACGCTCAACCTTCCTCTGGCGCTGCGCAGTCTGCTGATCCTGATCGACGGCAACCGCACCGTCGCGCAGGTGCTGGTCAAGGCGCGCGCCCTCAAGCTCGACGAGCGCGCGATGACGGCGCTGGAGCGCGGGGGACTCATCGCCAAGCGCTTCTCGGCGCCGTCGGTCTCGAGCCACCCGGACGTGCCGCAGACCGTCCCGCAGCGATCGCAGGACGAGGTCGAGCGCTTCCTGCAGGCGCAGCAGATGATGAGCGACGCGATCAACGCCCACCTGGGCCTGCGCGGCTACGGCATGATGATGCGTCTGCAGAAGACCGCCAACGTGCGCGATCTCCACGACCTCCTGCCCGAATTCGCCAAGGCGCTGGTCAAGCGCCTGGGCATCGAGCCGGCAACGCCCATCGTCTCGTCGATCGAGCGCCTGATCATCGGCGCCTGATCGCCCGCCTATCCCGCCGCCAGCCCTGCGCGCCTGGCGATCCTGAAGCTCAGGAAGGCCCCCAGCGCCGCGGCGGCGATCGTCGACGCCATCGGGCGCGCGCTGCCGTCGTACGTCAGTCCCACGACCAGCGCGGCGGTCGAGGCGACGGCGAGCTGCACGAAGAACATCAGCGACGACGCGCTGCCGGCGATGTCGGGAAAGGGCGTCAGCGCAGCGGCGGTCGCGCCCGGCATCGTCATCATCAGTGCCGCCATGAACGCGAACATCGGAGCGACGACCGCCAGCGGGTGGTCGACGCGCAGCGCGGCGAGCACCGCCAGGAGGGCCCCGGCGACCAGCATCAGCAGCGTCCCGGCGCCGATCATCCGGTCGATGCCGACACGCCTCACCCACCGGCTCGAGATCGTCGATCCCGTGAGGTTGCCGAGCATGACGCTTCCGAACAGCCAGCTGAAGCCGGTCTCCCCGCGGCCCATCGCCGTGACGAACACGAACGAGCTTCCGGCCAGGAAGGCGAACAGTCCACTCTGGCCGAACGCGGCCACCAGCAGGTAGACCAGATAGCGGCGCGAGCGCAGCAGGCGCGCGTAGTTCGCCACGATGACCCGCGGATCGGTCGCACGCCGATTGCGTTCACGCAGCGTTTCCGGCAGCGCCGTCCAGGTCCAGACGAAGAGCACTGCGCCGAACGTGGCGACGAAGACGAAGGTCGACTGCCAGCCGAACCAGACGTGCAGGTGGCTGCCGATGATCGGCGCGACGATCGGGGCGATGCCCAGCACCACCCCCATCAGCGACAGGAGATGCGCGGCCTTGTCGCCCGAGTAGAGGTCGCGCGCGACCGCGCGCGGAATGACCGCGATCGGGGCCATCATCAGCCCCTGCACCAGCCTGCCGCCGATCAGCGTCCAGACGTTGCGCGACAGCGCGCACACCACCGAGGCGACGACGAAGACCGCGAGGCCGAAGAGCAGCGCGGGCCGGCGCCCGAGGCGGTCCGACAGGGGGCCCGCCGCGAGCTGCGCGCAGCCCCAGGCATACATGTAGACGGACAGCGTCAGCTGCACCTCGTCGGGGGTCGCCGACAGCGCCCTGGCCATCGTCGGCATCGACGCCAGGTAGATGTCCATGGTGAGCGGCGCGATCGCGATCAGCGCGCCGAGCAGCAGCGTCAGCGCGCCCGCGCCTGCCTTCATCATGCGGGGTCGCGCGCGCTTCGCTTCGAGGCGTCGAGACGGGGCGTCATCACCCCGGCGATGATCTTCGCCAGCCTGCGCTGGCTGGTCTCCGAGGGATGCAGCCCGTCGTCGGTGAACATCTCCGGCCGGGGCGAGAACCTGACCGGAATGTGCACGACGTCGGGAACGCGCCCCAGGGCCTCCCGCGCGACGTGGTCGAAGCGCCGCACGCGCAGGCCCACGATCCAGCGCAGCGGTCGCCGCAGCTTGGGAAACTCGTCCAGGGGCGGCAGGCCGAGGCAGGCGATCACCGCGTCGGGGGAATGCCGGCGCAGCTCCCGCAGCAGCTTGAGGAGCTGCCGGCGATAGCGGCCGCTGCGCTCGAGCTTCAGCACGTCGTTGACCCCCACCGAGACCAGGATGGCGTCGAACGCCTGCCGGGGAAGTTCGGGAACGACGTCGACGCGCACGCCGCGCGCGCTCGCCCCGATCTTCCCTGCCGCATGCCAGTTGATCTCGCGCGCGAGCCGACCCGACATGAAGCGCGCCACGTGACCCACGGTCGAGCGCTCGATGCGTCGGGCGCCGACGCCGGCGATGATGGAATCGCCGATCGCCAGGAAATGCAGCGGCTCGCCGCGCCCGATCCTGCCCGTGGGCGGCCCGACCGGGGGAACGAAGTTCATCGCGTGCCGGCGCAGCGTGAACGCCTGCGAGAACACGACCGGGAACAGCGAATAGATGAACAGCCGCCCCGCGAGCTTGCGCAGCAGTTGTGCCAGCGTCAGCGGCTCGTCGCGGACATCGCCCTGCGGATCCTGCGGATCAGCCATGGCGCAGCACGACGGTCTTGAGGGTCGTCAGTCCGTAGAGCGCCTCGAATCCCTTCTCCCGTCCATGGCCCGAATGCTTGACGCCGCCGAACGGCAGCTCGACGCCCCCGCCCGCGCCATAGCAGTTGACGAACACCTGGCCGCTGCAGACGCCGCGCGCCATCCGCAGCCCGCGCCCGCCATCGCGCGTCCACACGCCGGCGACCAGCCCGTAGTCGGTCGCATTGGCAAGCCGCAGGGCGTCGGCCTCGTCGTCGAAGGGCATGGCGGCGAGCACCGGGCCGAACACCTCGTCGCAGGCGATCCGGTCGTAGAACGGAACATCGCGCAGCAGCGTCGGCACGACGTAGTACCCGCCCGCCGGCGCTCCCCCGTCGACTTTGCCGCTCGCGACCGTCGCGATGCCGGCGCGACGCGCAGCCTCGAGGAAGCCTTCGACCCGGACCTTCTGCGATGCGCGGATCAGCGGCCCGCAGTCACGATCGGCGAGCGCGGGGCCGGCGACGAGCCTGGAGAAACGCGCGCCCAGCGCGGCCAGCACCGGCTCGTACGCCGATCGCTCGACGAGCAGGCGCGATCCCGCGCTGCAGGTCTGCCCGGCGTTCTGCACGATCGCGCTGACGATCGCCGGCAGGGCGAGATCGAGGTCCGCATCGGCGAAGACGATCTGCGGCGACTTGCCCCCGAGTTCCAGCGTCACCGGGCAATGCCGCCTGGCGCAGGCGGCGGCCACGGCCGCCCCGGTCGCGGGCGAGCCGGTGAACGACAGGTGCGCGACCCCGGGATGCTCGACCAGCGCCGCCCCGGCTTCGGCGCCCAGCCCGGTCACGATGTTGAGGGCGCCCTCGGGAAGCCCTGCGGCGGCCGCGAGCTCGGCGACGCGCAGCAGCGACAGGCAGGCGTCCTCGGCGGGCTTGACGACGCAGGCGTTGCCTGCGGCAAGCGCTGCCGCCACCGAGCGCCCGAAGATCTGCAGCGGATAGTTCCAGGGAATGATGTGACCGGTGACCCCGTGCGCTTCGCGCCAGGTGAGGACCGCATATCCCTCGACGTAGGGGATCGTTGCGCCGTGGAGCTTGTCGCAGGCGCCGGCGTAGAACTCGAAATAGCGCGCGCAGCCAGCGACGTCGGCGCGTGCCTGGGTCAGGGGCTTGCCGCAATCGCGCGCCTCGATCAGCGCGAGTTCGTCGGCGTGCCCGCTGATTGCGCTGGCGATCGCCGCGAGCGCGCGACCGCGCTGGACGGGCGAGAACCTGCCCCAGGCCCCGCCTCGCGCGCGCTGCGCGGCTTCCACGGCAGCGGCGATGTCGGCGGCGCTGCCGCGCGCGATCGCGGCGAAGACGGTCCCGTCCGACGGATCGGTCATCGGCAGCGTCGCCCCGTCCGCAGCGTCGACGAAGCGGTTGTCGATGTAGTGCCGCGCAGGAATGCTCGATGCGGGCCAGCGAAGCTCCGGGGCGTTCATCGTCGACTGCGCCAGGACACGATGGTCGGGAAAGGGAAGACAGGGACGGCGATGCGATCAAGGATAGCGCAGCTGGCCGATGTAACAAATCGCTACGGCGCCCCTCGGGCGTCAACGACCGTCGCCGACGACCCGTTGCTGGCGATGGCGGGCACTGCCGCGCGATCCGCATCGGCGGGCAGCGCCCGCGACAGGCCAAGGAGACCGCCATGCCAGGACGCCTCACGCAATCCACGATCGTTGCGGCGCTGACCGCATCCGCACTGTCCTTCGCAACCGCCGCGCACGCCGACCGCGTCGCTTTCAGCGTCGTGCTCGGCGGACCCGGTTACGCCGTCGCCTTCGGCAACGCACCCTACGGGGGAACGCGGGTCTGGCCCGCCTACGCCCACGGGCCCCGGCGTCCGGGTCCCGACTGGCATCCAATCCATGCGCCGGCGCCGGCGGGGTACGTCGCCCTGGGCTACGCCCCGCTGCCCCTGTACGCGGCGCCGGCAGCCGGCTATGTCGTCTCGACCCTGGTGCCGCCGGTCGTCTACGCACCGCCGGTCGTCTACGCCCCGCGTGCCGTCTACGCAGCGGCAGTCGTCCATCGCCGGCACTACGCGCGCGGCCCCGTCGTCGAACGCTACCGCGATTACCGCGGCGATCACGACCGGGATTGAGGGCACTCAGCGACGGAGGGGACGGGGACGGGGGCGGGGTGGGGGCGGTGCCGGCGTCGCGAAGCGCGGCGCCGCGTTCGCGCGGTCGTGCCCGGCCGACGTCGGTGATATCCTGACGTTCCATGCGAACGGGACGTCATCATGAACGCGCCTGCCGAGCTTCGCGAGCTGTCGCTGTCCTCCACCCTCGGCCCCGACGACATCCAGGGGCTCGAAATGATCCGCCGCCTCGTCGCCTTCGCGACGGTGAGCCGCGACTCGAATCTCGCGCTGATCGAGTGGATCCGCGCCTATCTCGAAAGCCATGGTGCGACGACGACGCTGACCTACAACGACGAGGGGACCAAGGCCAACCTGTTCGCCACCCTCGCCGCCCGCGACGGGAATGCGACCCGCGACGGCGTCGTGCTGTCCGGCCACACCGATGTCGTGCCCGTCGACGGCCAGCCGTGGACGACCGATCCTTTCGTCGCGACCCTCGAGGGCGATCGGCTGTACGGGCGCGGGGTCGCGGACATGAAGAGCTTCTCCGCGATCGCCCTCGCCTTCGTGCCCGAATTCCTCCGCCGGGGGCTCGAGCGTCCGCTGCATTTCGCACTCTCCTACGACGAGGAGATCGGCTGCCTGGGCGTGCGTCGCCTGATCGCCGACATCGTCGCCAAGGGCTGGAAGCCCGCGGGTTGCATCGTCGGCGAGCCGACCGGAATGCAGCTCGTCGTCGCGCACAAGGGCCGGACCACCTGGCGCTGCCGCGTCCGCGGGCACGAGGCCCATTCGTCGCTGACGCCCAAGGGCGTCAACGCCGTCCAGATCGCCTGCGAGATCGTCACCTACATCACCGAGCAGGCACGGCGGTTTCGTGATCGCGGCCACCGCGACGACGCCTACGACGTACCGTACACGACGCTGCACGTCGGCACGATCCAGGGCGGGACGGCGCTCAACATCGTCCCGCGCGACTGCTCGTTCGATTTCGAGATGCGGCACCTGCCGCTGGACGACCCGCAGGCGTTCCATGCCGACCTGCGCCGCTACGCCGACACGCTCCTCCCCGCGATGCACGCGGTCGACCCGGCCACCTACATCGAGTTCGATTCGCTGACGACGGCCGCCGGGTTCGACGCGGGCGCCGAGAGTGCGATCGCGGTGCTCGGCAGGCACTGCAACGGCGGGACCGATTGCGGCAAGGTGTCGTTCGGCAGCGAGGCGTCGCTGTTCCACGGTGCCAACATTCCGACCGTGCTCTGCGGCCCAGGCCACATCGCGCAGGCGCACCAGCCCGACGAGTGGATCAGCCTCGACCAGCTCGCGCGCTGCGAGGCTTTCATGCTGCGCCTCGCCGACCGCCTCTGCGCCACCTGACGCCGCGGCGCCCGCGGCAGCCTGCGCGACGATGAAGGACCCCGGCCCGGCTCCCGCGATCGACGTCGAGCTTCCGGACATCGCACGGTGGGCCGAGGGCAACACCGGCCTGCCCTACGTGTGGCGTCATGCCGCCCGCCGTGCCGGACCCCGGGTCACCATCCAGGCCCTGACCCACGGCAACGAGGTCTGCGGCGCACTTGCACTGGACTGGCTGCTTGCCGAAGGTTTCCGGCCGACGCGCGGAACGCTGACGCTGATCTTCGCCAATGTCGCCGCCTATGCGAGCTTCGACCGCAGCCATCCGTTCGCCTCGCGCTGCCTCGACGAGGATTTCAATCGACTGTGGGACGCGTCGGTG
>JBLMVY010000163.1:0-2583 GCA_050256935.1 Candidatus Levyibacteriota bacterium
CCGTTCTCTTCGGTCTCGAGCTGACCCCTTGGGCGCAGGCGCTGGTGGTGACCCCGTGGACCGATGCGGTCGCGCGCGTCGCGACGACGCTGATCCATGCCTTCGATGCCGACGTGCACGCGAACGGCAAGGTGATCAGCTCGGCAACGGGCTCGTTCGCCGTGTCCATCGAGGCAGGCTGCAACGGCGTCGAGGCGACGCTGGTGCTGGTCGCCGCGATCCTCGCGTTCCCCGCGACCTGGCGGCATCGCCTTGCCGGCATCGCCGTCGGGACCGTCGCGGTGCAGGGGCTCAACATCGTGCGCGTCATCAGCCTGTTCTATCTCGGCCAGTGGAACTACGACGCGTTCGAATGGGCGCACCTGTACGTCTGGCAGGCGCTGATCATGCTCGACGTGCTGATCGTCTGGTTGCTGTGGGTGCGCCTCGTGCCCGACCGCCGCGGCGCCGCACAGCCACCCGCCGGTGCGGCGATTGCCTAGCGCAGCGCGCGTCGCCGGGCCCCCGACGGGGGTCGCGCGTTTCGTGCTGCGCACCGTCGGCTGGCTGCCGCTCGCGTTTGCCGTCTGGTACTTCGCCGCGCCGCTGCTGCTCGCACCGGTCGCGTGGATCCTGCGCGCCGTCACGGACGTCGCCTTCGCGAGCCTCGTGCGTTCGATCGAGCAGTCGGCGTCGGTCCTGACGTTCGTGACCACGCTGCGGCCGGGCACCGCGATCGAGCGCGGCGTCGTGACCGTCGACGTCAATCTGCTGCTCTACTCGTTCGGCCTGCCCATGTTCGTGGCGCTGACGCTGGCCGCCCGCGAGCCCGGATGGAAGCGCAAGCTCGCGATCGGCTATGCCGTGCTGCTGCCCTTCACCGCCTGGGGGACGCTTGCCGATTTCCTGAAGAACGTCGCGATCACCGCCGGGCCCGCCGTGGCATCGCAGACGGGGTTCTCCGAATGGCAGCGCGAGACCATCGCCTTCGCCTACCAGTTCGGCTCGCTGATCCTCCCTGCGGTCGCGCCGGCCGTGCTGTGGGTCACGATCCACGGTCGCTTCCTCGCCGGCCTGCGGCAGGATTTCCCACCCGCGCCGGATTGACCGGCGGGAGCGAAGGCGCAACCGCCCCCCGTTGCGCGCGCCTGCCTGCCGTACTCTAATGCACTGTCCGTCGCTCCAGGACGGCAGGATCGGCATGCTCAACACACGAGGGGGTGACATGACGGCATTCAACGTGGTGCGCTTCAGGGTCAGGCCCGGCAACGAGCAGCGGTTCGTCGACGCGCACCGCAAGGCGCGTCCCGCGTTCAGGGGCTTGGTCGGCGGCAACCTGGTCGATACCGGGGACCGGACCTTCTGCTTCGTCGGCGAGTGGCGAACCTTCCAGAACATCGTGAACGCGCGTCCGCAGATGATCGCGTTCCTGGACGGATTCCGCCACATGCTCGAAGACCTCGGCGGCGGACTGGGTGTGACGGATCCGGTGTCCGGCAAGGTGGCGGCGAAACTGGCCGCGCCGAAGGCGGCAGCGAAGCGCGCGGCGAAATCAGCGGGGAAACCGGCGGCGAAGTCAGCGGCGAAGTCAGCGGCGAAGAAAGGTGCTGCCGCCGCCCGCAAGCCCGGCCCGGCGCCGGCCAGGAAGACCACCCGCAAGCGGTAGCGGCGGCTACCCGCGCCCGAGCTTGCGCTCGCGTTCGCGCTCGCGCAGGACCTTGCGCTGGACCTTGCCGGTCGTGGTCATCGGCAGGGCGTCGATGAACTCGATCTCCTTCGGATATTCGTAAGGGGCGAGGAAGCGTCGAACGTGCTGCGCCAGGTCTTCCTCCAGCGCCGCGTCGGGGACGTGGCCGGGGGCGAGGACGACGAAGGCCTTCACGACATTGCCGCGAGTCTCGTCGGGCGAAGGCACGACCGCGGCGTTGGCCACCGCGGGGTGGCGCACCAGGCAGTTCTCGATCTCGGAGGGTCCGATCCGGTAGCCGGCAGCCTTGAACATGTCGTCGGCGCGTCCCTGGTACCAGAGATACCCGTCCTCATCCATCGTCGCCACGTCGCCGGTGCGGCACCAGTCGCCCGCGAACTTCGCCCGCGTGCCTTCGGGATTGCCCGCGTACTCGAGGAAGAACACCGGGTCGGGCGTCCCGTCGGGCGCGATCCGGTGCACCGCGACCTCGCCCGGCTCGCCGCGCGGCACCTCCCGACCGGCGTCGTCGATCAGGGTGATCCGGTGTCCGGGATAGGGGCGGCCCATCGAGCCGGGCTTGGCCGGCCACAGCCGATGCGAGTTTCCGACGATGTAGTTCATCTCGGTCTGGCCGAACATCTCGTTGATGGTGACGCCCAGCGCATCGCGCGCCCACTCGAAGACGGTGGTGCCGACGGCCTCGCCCGCGCTCATCATGCTGCGAAGCTCGATGTCGAACACCTCCCGCGGCCGCGGGAAGGCCTTCATCATCAGCTTCAGCGCGGTGGGGAACAGGAAGGTGTTCCGGATCTGGTAGCGCTCGATCAGGCGGAATGCGCGTTCCGGGTCGAAGCGGCCGCGATAGCCGACGATGGGCTGTCCGAAGTAGAGCGCGGGCAGCAGGGCGTCCATCA
>JBLMVY010000164.1:0-4259 GCA_050256935.1 Candidatus Levyibacteriota bacterium
GCGGACCCGTCGGCGTCGACAACCTCGCCGCGGCGATCGGGGAGGAGCGCGAGACGATCGAGGACGTGCTCGAGCCGTTCCTGATCCAGCAGGGCTTCCTCCAGCGCACGTCGCGCGGCCGCGTCGCGACCGCGCTCGCGTATCGCCATTTCGGGCTGGCTTCGCCTGCAGCCGGCGCAGACGACCTGTTCCCCGGCCCATGACGATGCAGGGAGCGGCGGCGCACCAGGCCTATTCCTTCCCGGTACGTGTCTACTACGAGGACACCGACGCCGCGGGCGTCGTCTATTACGCGAACTACCTGAAGTTCATGGAGCGCGCCCGCACCGAGTGGCTGGAAGCGCTCGGGTTCCCGCTCGCGGCATTCGAGCGCGAGCACGGCGTCGCTTTCGTCGTGCGCCGCGCCGACGTCGAATTCCTCCTTCCGGCGCGCCTGAACGATCGGCTCGACGTCACGGTCGAAGCGCTCGCTTGCGGCGCGAGTCGCATCGAGCTCCGCCAGCAGGTGCTGCGCGACGCGACCGAGCTCGCGACGGCGGGGATCACCCTCGCCTGTCTCGACACCGCGCGCTGGCGACCGACGCGCATGCCGGCCCCGCTCGCCGCAGCCCTCGATGCCGGCGCCGGCCCGACGCGGCGCGAGCGCCGGGCTCTGCGAGCGGCCCGCCAATCTCCGGATTCCACGCAACAGGAAGCCCTGTGAACGTCCACACCGATCTGTCATTCGTCACGCTGATCATCCATGCATCGGTCATCGTGCAGGGAATCATCGCCATGCTCGCCGCGTTGTCGCTGTGGTCGTGGTGGCAGATCTTCCTGAAGGTCTTCCAGCTCAAGCGGTCGGTCCGCGAGACCGATGCGTTCGAGGACGAGTTCTGGAAAGGCGGCGACCTGAACGTCCTGTTCAAGCAGGCCGGCGAAGCGCGCGTCGGCGGCGGCCTCGAGCACATCTTCGCGGCGGGTTTCCGCGAGTTCTCCAAGCACCGCCGCCAGGGCAGCCCGTCGGCGGTGACACTCGACGCCGCGCGCCGCGCGATGCGGGCCGCCTACCAGCGCGAGATCGACGCGATCGAGGCCCACCTCGCCGGGCTGGCGACGGTGGGATCGGTGTCGCCCTACATCGGTCTGTTCGGGACGGTCTGGGGCATCATGAACGCCTTCCGCGGCCTCGAGAACGTCAGCCAGGCCACGCTCGCCAACGTCGCGCCGGGAATCGCCGAGGCGCTGATCGCCACGGCGATCGGCCTGTTCGCCGCCATTCCGGCCTTCGTCGCGTACAACCGCTTCACCCACGACGTCGACCGCCTCGCCGTGCGCTACGAGACGTTCATCGAGGAATTCTCCAACATCCTGCAGCGGCAGGGCTGACACTCGGCACCCTCTGTTACCTGTTACCTGGTCCCTGAAATGCGCCGCGCCCGCAAGACCGTCAACCAGATCAACGTCGTGCCCTACATCGACGTGATGCTGGTGCTGCTCGTCATCTTCATGGTCACCGCGCCGCTGGTCGCGCCCGGCGAGATCGAGCTCCCCTCGGTGGGCAGCAAGCTGCAGCCTCCGGTCAATCCGCTGCAGGTCCGGCTCAACCGCGACAAGTCGATCTCGCTGCGCGACCAGTCCGCCCCGAATGCGCGGGTCACCCGCGTCAGCCTCGAAGACCTGGTGAGCGAAGTGCGCGCGATCCAGGCCGGCCGGGACCAGCCGGTCGTCATCGAAGCCGACAAGGGCGCGCGCTACGAGGATGTCATCGGCATCCTCGACCGGCTGCAGCGCGGTGGCGTGAGGAAGGTCGGGCTGCTCGCCCGGCCGTCGCCGTGAAGCGCGCTTCGGTTCCCCACCCGATGCCCACGCACGACGATCGACCGGCGCGGGCGCGTCGCGTGCGCGGCAAATGGATCGCGCTGGCGCTGGCGGTGGTCGTCAACCTGCTGTTCGTCGGCGTCCTGGTGTTCTCGGTGTCCTGGCAGAACCGCCCGCCGTCGGCGGTGACCGCCGAGCTCTATGCGCCGCCGACCAGGGCGGTTCCGGGCCCGCCTGCGCAGTTGCAGCCCATGCCGCTGCCCGAGCCCAGGCCCCAACCGTTGCCGCTGCCCGAGCCCAAGCCGCAACCGCAGCCGTTGCCCAGGCCCCTCCCGCCCCCGGCGCCGACCGTTGAAAAGCCCGACCAGCGCGAAGCCGAGATCGCTCTCAAGGCGAAACAGGCGGCGCAGCTCAAGCAGCAGGAGGCCGAGCGTGCGCGCGCGCAAAAGGAGGAAGCGCGCAAGGAAGCCGAGGCCAGGAAGCTCGCCGAGCAGCAGGCGCGCGCAGTGCAGGCGATGCGCGCCCAGGCGCAGCGCGAGTCGCAATTGCGGGCCCAGGCCGAGCAGGAATCGCAGATGCGCGCGCAGGCCGAGCGCGAATCGCAGATGCGGGCCCAGGCCGAACACGAGGCGCAGGCGCGTGCGCAGCAGGCCGCCGCGTCCGCGGCGCGCGACAAGGCCGAGGCGGACTGGATCGACAGGATCCGCAGCAAGGTCAGGAGCAACGTGATCGTCCCGCCCGATCTGCAAGGCAATCCGGAGGCGGTCTTCGACATCGTGCAGCTGCCGACCGGCGAGATCATCGACGTGCAGCTGCGGAAATCCAGTGGGGTGCCTGCCTACGACGCCGCCGTGCAACGGGCGATCCTGAAATCCTCGCCGCTGCCCAAGCCCGCGACACCGGACCTGTTCGAGCGCAACCTCCGGCTCAAATTCCGGCCACGCGACCAGTGACAGGCGTCAGCTCCTGGGCTTCTTGTCGACGACCTGGATCGCCACCCAGCTCCAGTCGGCACGCTGCTCGACGATCTGCCTCAGCGCGATCGTGTAGATCGAGCGCGCGGTCGTGAGGACCAGCCTGCGGCCCGCGGAATATTCCTGCGTGGGGATGATGACGGTCTTGACGCTGAGCGGCTTGTCGGGCCGCGAAGGCGGCGGAAGATAGAGGCCGTCGAAGCGCGGCCCCGTCGACAGCGCGTCGACGCCATTGACCTCGATGCCCAGATCGTCGCGCGATTCGCGCAGCGAGTACAGACCCACGGCGACCACCCGCTCGGCGATCACCGACAGGCCCGCCTCGACCTCGTCGGTGGAGAGCTTGTTGACCCGGCGCACGACGCCCAGCGCCCATTGGCGCCTCGCCGACTCGCGCACCGCGGCGAGCGCCCCGAGGGTCAGCGTCTGCCCGACGCCGCCGCTCGCGCAGATCCGCAGACCGGCGACGCTGCGGTCCTTCACCTGCCAGAGGGACTCGGGGAACTGCGCGAGGCTCACCGAAAGCGTGTCGTTGTCGCTCGCGCCGCGCCCCTGCGGACGCGCGGCACCGGCGACGGCGTAGACCTCGATCTGCTCGCTGGGACGGGTGTCCTCGGCGATCGCCCCCGCGCTCTCCGCCTGCTCCGACGTGGAGAGCTCCTTCAGGATGCGCGCGAGCCCGATGCGCACGCGCGCCGCGTGGATGCAGGAGATGCGCGGATCGCGCCGCAGGTCGAGATTGAGGTTGGGCGCAATGGCCGGACGCGCCTTCTCGAGGATCATCGCGCGCTGCTGGTTGATCGCGCTGACGGGACCCTGGTCGGTCGCCTCGGAATTGCGCAGCACGGCAAGCGTCGCATCGAGCTGGTCGGAAAGCGGTGTCGTGTCGAGATAGCGCAGCATCGCCCCGGAGTCCTGTCCGGTGCGGCGCACCAGGCCCGCGCGTCCGCCCACGTCGACAAAGAAGCCTTCCATCGACTTGGGCATCGCCACGAGCTCGAGACGCCGGCTCCAGGCCCGAAACTGGGTCAGGACCCAGTCGAGATTGGCCGCAGTCAGGTTGCCCGTGTTGAGCTGATCGATCAGCAGCACGTAGACGTATTCCTGCTCGATCGTCCACTGCGTTCCGGAGCCGGCCGCGCCTGCGGGTTGCGTCGGGACGCGCTCGAGTCCGAGCTCGGTCGCCCGCAGGTACGCCCGGTGCAGTTCGACCCATTTGGCGGGAATCCAGTGCTCGTGGCGTGACACGCGCAGCTTCGCATCGGTGCCGTAATGATGGATGAGCCTCGCGAAGAGCATGGGAACCTGCGGCTTCCAGCGCGCATATGTCGAGGGCGCGAGGGCCGTCTCGATCGCGGCCTGGTAGGCGCCGATGAAAGCCTGGACGAGATCGAAGCTCGCCTTCCACACGCGCTCGGCCACCTTGGGCGCGGTGTCGAGGGTCTCGACGTACTGCTTGAACAGCTTGCGACGATCGGCACCCAG
>JBLMVY010000165.1:0-6108 GCA_050256935.1 Candidatus Levyibacteriota bacterium
GTCTTGGAGCGGGCTCGTGATCCGGACGTTCTACGACGACGACCCGTCGCTGATCGGCGCGGTGCAGGACGGAATCCCGGTCAAGGGACCGCTCTCACGGTTGGCGGAAGATCTCCTCGCCGACCCGGTGGACCAGGTCTGGATCGCCCTGCCCCTGTCCGCGGAAGCGCGCATCCGCGCCTGCGTCGACGCGTTGCGGCAGACGCCGGTCATCGTCCGCTTCGTGCCGAACTTCCAGGGCTTCCACCTGCTCAACCACTCGATCGGCGAGATCGCGGGCATGCCGGTCCTCAACCTGACCGACACGCCGCTGGGCGGTGGCCGCGCGACCTGGAAGGCCATCGAGGACTATGCGATCGCGGCCGTGCTGGTGATCCTGCTGTCGCCGCTCATCGCCGCGATCGCGATCGGCATCAAGGCGTCGTCGCGCGGTCCGGTGGTCTACCGGCAGGAGCGCGTCACCTGGAACGGGCGACGATTCGTCATGTACAAGTTCCGCACGATGCCGGTCGACGTCGAGGTGCAGAGCGGTCCCGTGTGGTCCACTCGCAGCGACTCGCGCGCGACGCGCTACGGCGCCTTCCTGCGCCGATTCAGCCTCGACGAGCTGCCCCAGCTCGTCAACGTCCTCCGCGGCGACATGTCGCTGGTGGGGCCGCGACCCGAGCGGCCCGAGTTCGTCGCGCGGTTCCGCGACCAGGTGCCTGGCTACATGCAGAAGCACCTGGTGAAGGCGGGCATCACCGGGTGGGCGCAGGTCAACGACCTGCGCGGGGACAGCGATCTCGCGCTGCGCATACAATACGACCTCTACTATGTCGAGCATTGGTCGCCCTGGTTCGACCTGCGGATCCTCGCGCTGACGCTTTGGCACATCCTGACGACCCGCAACGCGCATTGACCCCTGCCGAGGCGGGCAGGCCCGCCTCGCCCCTGCCGGAATTCCTGAAGCTGCGTACCGTGGCGCTGGCGTTCTTGGTGTCGCTGGTCGCCTGCCTGGTCGTGTACCTCGCGCTGGCGACGCCAGGACGATGGTTCTCCCCCGCAGCGGACCGTGGCTACGGCGCGAAGGCGCTGCAGCTTCCACGCGGCACCGCGACGCTCACGGGTGGCGCTCTCGTGATCACGCGCGCTGCCGAGGACGGCAACACCATCGTCTCGGTCGAGACCGATTTCGCGGCGCAGAGCTACGCGCAGGTCGCATGGATCGCCGGCGGGATCCCGCCCGGGGTGAGCGCCGCGCTGCTGTGGCGCACCGACGTCGAGCCCCGGCGTCTCAATACGCGTCCGCTGACGATCGAATCGGGGCGCCTTGCGCCGATCGACGTGCGGGGCGATCCGCACTGGATCGGCCGCATCGAGGGCCTGGCGCTGGCGCTGCACGGCCCGCTCGCAAGCCCGGTCGCCGTGACGGGCGTCATCGCGCGCCCCGCCGATGCGATCGGGACGCTGAAGGATCGCTTCCATGAATGGATGGCCTACAGTGCCTGGAGCGGGTCCTCGATCAACACGGTCACCGGCGGCGCCGATACGCAGGGCCTGCCCTTGCCGCTGCTCCTGGCCGCGGCGATCGCGCTGACCGGCGGCATCCTGTTCGTGGTCGCAAGACGCCACATGGCCGCGCCGGGCGCAATCACAGCTGCGGCCGCGGCCGTGATGGCGGCAGTGCTGGCGGCGTGGTTCGTTCTCGACCTTCGCTTCGGGGTGCAGCTCCTGCGACAGACGCGGGAGACCGCGCAGCAGTACGCGGGCAAGGACTGGCGCGAGCGGCATCTGGCCGCCGAGGACGGGCCGCTGTTCGCATTCATCGAAAAGGCGCGCGCCATGCTGCCGGACCGGCACGTGCGCGTGTTCGTCGTCGCGGACGCCGATTACCTGCGTGCGCGCGCGGTCTACCATCTGTATCCGTACAACGCCTGGTACGTTCCCGCGCAGGACATGCTTCCGCCCGCGGACCGGCTGCGCAAGGGCGACTGGCTGGTCGTCTACCAGCGCCGCGGCGTGCAATACGACGCCGCGGCACATCGCCTGCGCTGGGATGGCGGCGTGACCGTGGCGGCAGAGCTCAAGCTGCTCGACCACGGCGGTGCCCTGTTCGAGGTCCAATGAGCGACGGGACGCGGACCGTACGATGATCGATGCGCTGCGCCTGACCGCCGGCTGGACCCTGCCCTGGCTGCTCGGCATCGCCCTGGTCGCGGCGTTGCGCTCGCGCAGCGGGCGCGGGATCGAGTCCGGCGAGGTTGCGTGGAACGCGGGCTGCGGGTTCTTCGTCGGCGCATTCCTGCTGACGCTGTGGATGCGCGCGCTGTCGATGCTGGATCTGCGCTTTTCGGTCGCGACCGTGGCGCTGCCGCTGCTCGTCGTCACCCTCGCTCTGGGCGCGGCCGCCTGGCGGCAGGGACGCAGATCGGCTGCTGCACCGGACGCACCGGCGCCGCCCGGGCGCAACGAGGCGGAGGGATCGCCCGCACTGCCGCCATCGCTGCCGCCATCGTTGCCGCCGTCCCGCGCGGCGCGCATGCTGTGGTTCGGGCTTGCAGGATGGATGGTGCTGCGCTTCGTCCTGCTCCTGCTCGACGTGCTCTGGACACCGCTCTACCCCTGGGATTCGTGGGTGCAGTGGGCGACCAAGGCACGCGTCTGGTACGGCATGGGACGGATCGTGCCTTTCGTCCATTCCGAGCAGTGGTTCGCGGCCAACGGCGCTGCATGGTTCGACGCCGCGCCCAACTATCCGGCGACGGTTCCGCTGTGGCAGGTCTGGTCGAGCCTTGCGCTGGGCCGCTGGGACGACGCCCTGATGAACCTGCCGTGGTGGCTCACCGCCGTCGCGCTCGCCATCGCCGTGTACGGCCTGCTGCGGGCCTCGGGCGCGTCGCCGCTGCGCGCGATGATCGGCGCCTGGCTGGTCTCGACGCTGCCGCTCGCCAACGTGCACGTCGCCCTCGCCGGCTACGCCGACCTTCCGATGGCCGCCTACTATGCCCTGGCGGCGCTCGCGCTGTGGCGCTGGACGCTGTCGCGTCGCTGGCCCGACGCCGCCCTCGCGCTGCTGCTCGCCCTCGCCTGCCTGACCGTCAAGACCCCCGGCATCGTCTGGGCGCTGACCCTCGTTCCCGCGGCGATCGTCGCGGTCTCGCCGGCGCGCGGGCTGCGCATCGTCGGCGGCGGCGTCGCCGCCGTGCTGTTCGTCCTGCTGGTGCTCGCGCGTGCCCACCCGGTCGTCCTCGGCTACCGACTGCACCTCGATTTCGAGCCTGCCTGGGAGGGGCTCGTCGACAGCTTCTTCCTGCTGGGCAACTGGCACCTGCTCTGGTACGCGGCCATCGCCATCGCGGTCCTCGCCTGGCGCGACCTGCGCTCGCCGCGGCTGCTCCCCCTGGGCGTGACCATCGGCACCGGCTTCGTCTTCCTCGCCGTCGTGTTCGCTTTCACCAACGCCCGCAACTGGGTCGCCAACCAGACGACGATCAATCGCGCCGTACTGCACATCGCCCCGCTCACTGCCGTCTGGGTCGTGCTGCTGGCATCGCAGTGGCTCGAGCGCAACCGTCCCCGCCGCGAGGCTCCGCCCGCGACGTCCTCCGCCCTCGCGGAAGGCCCGGAGGCCGCACAGGCTGCGGTTGCCGCGACCGCAGCCGCGGAGCCGCCTGCGGCGGCGCCTGTCACCCCCTGATTCGGTCGTGCGCGAGCTTCGCGATGTCACGCTGGCGTGCATCGACACCGCCAACCACGCACTGGCGCTGCGCGCGCTCGCAATCTCGCGACGCCATCTCGCATTCGGTCGCACGCTGCTCCTGACCGACGCCGTTCCGGCCGGCATCGCGGTTCCGCCAGGCATCGAGGTCGTCCCGATCGACCGGCTCGCCTCGCGCGACGACTATTCGCGCTTCGTGCTGAAGTCGCTGCTTCGCCACGTCGCGACCTCGCACGTCCTCCTCGTGCAATGGGACGGCTATGTCGTCGATGCCGGGGCCTTCGACGACGCATTCCTCGCGGTCGACTACATCGGCGCCAGGTGGTTCTGGTACGACGACGCGATGCGCGTGGGCAACGGCGGCTTCTCGTTGCGCTCGCGCAAGCTGCTCGAGGCGCTGCAGGATCCCCGCATCGTTCTGGTCGACGCCGAGGACCTGACCATCTGCCGCAGCTTCCGGCCGCTGCTCGAGCGCGAGTACGGGATCCGCTTCGCGGACGAGGATCTCGCCGACCGCTTCGCGTTCGAGGCCGCGTACCCCACGCGCCTGCCCTTCGGTTTCCACGGCCTCTACAACTTCTGCCGCGTCGTTGCGCCCGACGAGCTCGCTGCGCTCGCGCCGCAGTTCTCGGATGCGATCGCGGCGTCGCCGCAGCTCGGCCAGCTCATCCGCAACTGCATCGCGCTCGCACAATGGGCGCCGGCAGCGGCGCTCGCGCGCCGGCGCCTCGCGGTGCTTCCGGACGACGCCGACGCGAAGACGCTGCTCGCCCGCGCCGAGGCCGGGCTTGCGCAGGGACCCCTCGTCGGGCGCAACGACCCCTGCCCCTGCGGCAGCGGCAAGCGCTACAAGCAGTGCCACGGTGCGCTGGGCGGGCCGGCGGCCGCGCCGGCGAAGGACACGGGGGTGCGCCCCCCGCCGGGGGCTGCGGCTGCGTCATTGGCGCAGCAGGGCATGGAAGCGCATCGCCGCGGCGACATCGACGCCGCCGAGCGTGCCTACAGGGCGGCGCTGGCGACCGATCCGGACCAGCCGCTGGCGCTGCATTACCTCGGCGTCGTGCTGTATCAGCGGGGTCGTCTCGCCGAGGCCCTTCCGCTGCTGCAGCGCGCCGCAACGCAGGTCCCCGAAGAACCGGAGTTCCACAACAACCTGGGGCTCGCGCTCGCGGCGCTCGACCGCAACGACGATGCCGTGGCCGCGTATCGGCGCTCGCTCGCCCTCAAGCCTGGTCACGCGACGGCCTGGAACAACCTGGGCCTCGTCCTGCAGGCGATGAACCGCCTTCCCGATGCCATCGACGCCTTTCGCCAGTCGCTTGGCGTCGCACCCGACTTCGCCGCCGCACACTGGAATCTCGCGCTCGCGCTGCTCGCGCACGGCCACTACGCCGAAGGCTGGCGCGAGTACGAGTGGCGGCTGCGCCTTCCCGAGCTCGGCGGCCGCGTCGCCGCTCCTCCCGCGCCGCGCTGGCAGGGCGGGGACCTCGCCGGGAAGACCCTGCTGGTCACGACCGAGCAGGGCCTGGGCGACGCGATCCAGTTCGTCCGCTACGCCGGGACACTCGCAGCACGCGGCGCGCGGGTCGTCGTCCAGGCGGCGGCGCGCCTGCAGCGCCTGCTGGCGAGCGCGCCCGGGGTCGCCGCGACCGTCGCCGTGGGTGAACCGATCCCGGCCTGCGATCTCTCGATCCCGCTGCTGTCGGTCCCTGGCGTCCTCGGCATCGACGCCGACGACAGGGGCTGTGCAGCGCCGTACCTGCGCGTCGACGCGGCGCGGCGCCGCGAAGTGGCAATGCAGGTGGCGATGCAGGTGGCGACGCGGGTCGGCGCAGCGCGGCGCGAGGCGCTGCGGCGCATCGGCGTCGCCTGGTCAGGCTCCCCGCACAACGCCAACGACCGGCGCCGCTCGCTCCCGCTGTCGGCGCTGACGCCGCTGTTCGCGCTGCCGGGCATCGCGTGGTTCTCGCTGCAGAAGGGGGAAGGCGAGGAACAGCTGCAGCAGATGCCTGCCGCGGCATCGGCGCTGGCGCTGCTCGATGCGCGCAACGATCTCGACGACACCGCGGCGCTGATCGATGCGCTCGACGCCGTCGTCAGCGTCGACACCAGCATCGCCCACCTCGCCGGCGCGCTGGGCAAGCCCGTGTTCATCCTGCTTCCCTATGCGCCGGACTGGCGCTGGGGCACGACCGGCGACACCACACCGTGGTATCCGACGGCGCGACTGTTCCGGCAGCCCACGACCGGCGACTGGGCGAGCGCCGTCGCGGCGCTGCGCGACGCGCTGGCGTCCTGAATTTCAGCGGTTGCGCAGCAGGATCTCGGCGAACGCCTCGACCGGGGCCCTGGTGTCGAACAGCAGGCTGCGCGCGTCGCGTATGCGCCGCCGCAGCTCCTCGCGCCAC
>JBLMVY010000166.1:0-3158 GCA_050256935.1 Candidatus Levyibacteriota bacterium
GCAGCCGCTCGACCATCTGCGCGGCCCCGGCCGGAGTCCGCAAGTCGCCGAACTTGATGCCGGGCACCTGGCTCGCGGCATCGACGACGTTGAACCACACGACCTCGCCGGTCTTGAGATCGACCAGCGACGCGTAGTCGAGCTGCTCGGCGCCGCCGACGTTCGGCGCGCAAAAGCCGACGAAGCAGCCTGCAAGGCCGAGTACTCCGAGCGCGATCCGCCCGGTCGAGGCGACCTGGTCCTCGGCGTGAAGGAAGAGCGCGTAATCATAGCCCGTCTTTTGGCCGAGCTCCACCGCGTCGACCCCGAGGGTCCAGTCGAGGCCCTTCTTGTATTTCGTGGGGAGGTAATCGCCGAGATATTTGTGCTGAACGATGGACTCGTCGACGACGAAGTTCAGCCGCTCCACGTCGGCCAGCTCCTGGGTGCTGATGCCCGGCACTTCGTTGCGATGCTCGATGATCGTGACCTTGCCGCCGCGGGCCGCCTGTTGCGCTTTCAAAGCGGCGACGATGTTCGTCCGCGCCTCGTCGGTCCAGTCGGCGCGCGGCTCGGTCATCCCACCGGTGGTCAGCGATCCGACGGTGACGTCAGGACGAAGCACGAGCAGCTTGTAGTCGCCCTCGGGCGGGGTGAACTGGACGTCGGCATATTGCCGCGTCTGAACGCAGGCGCTCAACGAAACGCAGGCTGCGATAGCGACTCCCGCTGTCCACTTGCGCATACTGGCCCTCCCAACGGCTGGAGCATGCCCCAATATTCGTTGAAAGAAAAGCGCGTGTTTTTAGGCGGTTAGCGCGTCTCGCAAATGGCGGGAGTGCCGTCGAGGCAATGGCCGTCCACCGACTGCGGCGCGACCGGCAAATCGATCATCGCCGCAAGCGTCGGCATGATGTCGACGGTTCCCGCGGGCGTCTCGACGGTTCTGCCCTGGAACCCGGGCCTCCAGAAGAGGATCGGGACGCGCCGGTCGTAGTCCCACGGGCTGCCATGAGTAGCAACCGACTTGGTCACATGGCCGATGGGCGTGACATGCTCCTTTAACAGCACCACGAAATCGCCGGAGCGCTGTGGGTCGAACGAGGCGCGCGCCCGTTCGATAAGCGACCATTTGTCGGGATTGGTGGTCGGCATCGGCGTCCGGGCCAGCTCGTCATGGGTGAACACCGCCGCGACTTGCGGATGGGCGCGGTAGGTGCGCACCGCCTCGGAGAGGACCTGCGCGCGATCCGCCGCCGGCAGGCTGGCGTCGATGTGCATGTCGCCAGACACGTCGCCGAGGAGCACGGGGCCAGTGAGCCCGAGCTTCGCTCCGATCGCCTTGCCCATTGTTGAAGCGGCAAGCGCCGGATCGACCCGCTGTGCATCGGCGACCCCGTGCAGCCGCAAACGTTCGGGCAGGTCCTGGCCGCCGTGATCGGCGGTCAACACGACCGCGTAATCGACGCCGGTGCTGTCGAGGAACTTCAGGAAATCGCCGATGTCCCAGTCCAGCGACATCAGCTGCAGGCACATCTCCTGCCCCTCGGTGCCATAACGATGGCCGACATAGTCGGTCGCCGAGAGGCCGACGCTGAGCACGTCGGGCGAGCTGCCCCGCCCGAGGCGCATCTCGCGCACCAGCGCCGCCGCCGCAGCGAGGATCGACCCGTCGAACTCGGGCGAAGCCTCGAAGGCGTCGACGTCGCCAGCGGCGCGCGAGAAAGCGCCCGCGCCGACCGGTGCATGACCTTCGACCGGGATCGGCTGCGCCTTTGCCGAGCAGAACGGCGTCGGCTGGAGCGGAGCGGCCGGCGCTGCGAGCTCACGCGCCGTCGCCGCGTTGATCGCCGGGATGCTGACCGGAACAGGGGCGCCGGAGAGATCCGTCACGAATGCCTTGCCGTCCCAGTACCAGCGCTGATCGGCACGGTGGCCGCTCATCATCACCGCCGCCCGGTCCTTGCCCGCCACCGCGACGTTGCGGCTTTGAGGCCACCGCGCCTTCATCAGTTCACCCAGCGTCGGAACGCGCAGGTTCACCGGAGAGACCTTGTAGTGCTTGGACGAGCTGCCGGGCGCGCTCACGTCCTCGGAGCAGTAGACGGTCTTGTCCGGGCGACTCAGGGACTGGTCGATCCAGGTGTTGCCGATAATGCCGGTCCGCGACGGGTGGTCGCCTGTGAGGATCGCCGAATGCCCGGGACACGTCTCGGTATTTGCGTGGCTCTGGTAGCCGTTGCGGAACACTGCGCCCGACGCGAGGCGCGCCAGTCCACCGGTGAATTGCGGACGGTATTCGTCGAACAGGTCGGCCGAGAATTGATCGACCGCGAGCACGACAAGAAGCTTCGGCGGAGGCGGCGTCTGGGCGGCGGCGGGGAAAGCGAGAAGAGCCGCGGCGGCGGCCACAATGAACTTACGCATGGACGGGCTTGTACCCCGGCGAAGGCCGGGGTCCAGTCCAACAAGAAAAGTCTGGGCTCCTGCCTTCGCAGGAGCGCAGGCTAGCCGAGCTTCGTCCGCAGCCTCTCGTTGACGACCTGCGGGTTGGCCTTGCCCTGCATCGCCTTCATCGTCTGGCCTACGAAGAAGCCGAACAGCTGCTGCTTGCCCGCCTTGTACTCGGCGACCTTGTCGCCGTTGGCGGCGAGGATCTTGTCGATCTCCGCGTCGATCGCGCCGGTATCGCTGGTCTGCTTGAGGCCGCGCTTCTCGACGATCTCGGCAGCGCCCTCGCCGCTTTCGAGCATGATCTCGAACACCTGCTTGGCGATGGTGCCGCTGATCGTCCCGTCCGCGACGAGCTTCAGCAGCTCCGCGGCTTGCGCTGGGGAGACCGGGCTCTGATCGATGCTCTCGCCGCGCCGGTTGAGCGCGCCGAACAGCTCGGCAACGACCCAGTTGGAAGCCTGCTTCGGTTCCGCGCCCGCATCGATCAGCGAGTCGAACCACCGTGCAGTCTCGACCTCGGCCGTCAAAACGCTGGCATTGTAAGGCGTTATGCCGAGCTCCTCGTAGCGCTTGCGCTTGGCGTCCGGCAGCTCGGGCAGGCTCGCCTTGCACTCGTCGAGGAACGCATCATCCAGCTCAACCGGCAGGAGATCTGGCTCGGGGAAATAGCGGTAATCGTGCGCGTCTTCCTTGGAGCGGAGTGAGCGGGTCACGCCCTTGTCCGG
>JBLMVY010000167.1:0-23143 GCA_050256935.1 Candidatus Levyibacteriota bacterium
CCGCAACCTTCCGTCGACCCACGCGCCCATCCTACGCCGCGTCGAGCCCTTCGCCTTGACGTCGGTCAACCCGGGCGGCGGCACGTTCGCGCCGGAAAGGTCGACACGCGGCGCGCCAGGCGACAGAATGTACGCACGATGAGGTCCTCATGACGACGCGGACGCATGGATCCGGGTTCGCGACACCCTGACCGCGGGGACGCGTTGCAGGACGCGGACCCGCAGGAGAGCCGCGCCCGCAGGAGCCCCGGCGGCGGCGAGGCAACTCCACCCATTGGCGCGGTCTGGCCCGGACGACCCTACCCCCGCGGCGCAACCTGGGACGGAGAAGGCGTGAACTTCGCGCTGTTCTCCGAGCATGCCGAGAGGGTCGAACTCTGCGTGTTCGACCGCGCCGGGCGCCACGAATTGCAGCGCATCGACGTCAGGGAGCGCACGGACTTCGTCTGGCATTGCTACCTGCCCGAGGTGCGGCCGGGAACGCTCTATGGCTACCGCGTCCACGGTCCCTACCGCCCCGAGGACGGGCAGCGTTTCAACCCGAACAAGCTTCTGGTCGATCCCTACGCGCGGAACATCACGGGGCCCCTCCACTGGAGCGATGCCCTGTTCGGCTACACCGTCGGGCACAAGCGCGAGGATCTCTCGTTCGACCGGCGCGACAGCGCACCGGGCGTGCCCAAGTGCAAGGTGATCGATTCGGCGTTCACCTGGGGTGACGACCGCCGCCCGCAGATCCCGTGGAACGACATGGTGATCTACGAACTGCACGTGCGCGGCTTCACGATGCGGCATCCCGAGGTGCCGCCGGCGCTGCGCGGAACCTACGCGGGACTCGCCACCGCGCCGGTGATCGAGTACCTCAGGCGGCTGGGCGTGACCACGGTCGAGCTGATGCCCGTGCACGCGTTCATCGACGACCGGAATCTCGTCGACCGCGGACTGCGCAACTACTGGGGCTACAACACGATCGGCTACTTCGCGCCTGAGGGACGCTACTCGGCCTCGGGCAAGGTGGGCGAGTTCAAGACGATGGTGAAGTCGCTGCACTCGGCGGGCATGGAGGTGCTGCTCGACGTCGTCTACAACCACACCGCCGAGGGAAACCACCTCGGCCCCACCCTGAGCTTCCGCGGCATAGACAACGCCTCGTACTACCGGCTCAATGCCGACGACAGGCGCCACTACGTCGACTACACCGGCACCGGCAACACCCTGGACATGCAGCACCCGCGCGTCCTCCAGCTGATCATGGATTCGCTTCGCTACTGGGTGACCGAGATGCATGTCGACGGGTTCCGCTTCGATCTCGCCTCGACGCTCGCGCGCGAGCTGCACGAAGTCGACAGGCTCGGCGCATTCTTCGACATCATCCGGCAGGACCCGGTCCTGAACCAGGTCAAGCTCATCGCCGAGCCCTGGGATCTCGGCGAAGGCGGCTACCAGGTCGGCAACTTCCCGGCTGGCTGGGCCGAGTGGAACGACCGGTATCGCGATGCGATGCGCGCCTACTGGAAAGGCGACGGCGGACTCATCGGCGAGTTCGCCATGCGTCTCACCGGCTCGAGCGACCTCTACGACAGATCGAGCCGCCGGCCGTACGCGAGCATCAACTTCGTCACCTCGCACGACGGGTTCACCCTCCACGACCTGGTGTCCTACAACGACAAGCACAACGAAGCCAACGGCGAGGGCAACCGCGACGGCCACGATCGCAACCTCTCCTGGAACTGCGGGGTCGAGGGCCCGACGGACGACGCCGGGGTGCTCGCGCTGCGCGGCAGACAGAAGCGCAACATGATCGGCTCGCTGCTCCTGTCACAGGGCGTGCCGATGCTGCTGGCAGGTGACGAGATCGGCCGCACGCAGGGGGGCAACAACAACGCATACTGCCAGGACACCGAGACCTCCTGGACCGACTGGGACCTCGACGACGAGGGGCGAGCGCTGCTCGAGTTCGTGCGGCGCATGATCGCGCTGCGACGTGCCCACCCGGTGTTCAGGCGCCGCGACTTCTTCCAGGGCCGTCCGATACATGGCACCGGGATCAAGGACATCGTCTGGCTCAAGCCGGACGGGACCGAGATGACCGCGGCGGAATGGGACCACGACTTCGCGAGGTCGCTCGGCATGTACCTGGCCGGCCTCGCTCTCGACGAGACCGACGCGCGCGGGCGGCCGGTGAAGGACGAGGACTTCCTCGTCCTGTTCAACGCGCACCACGAGGATCTGGATTTCCGGCTGCCCGACTACGACGGTCGCAGCTGGCTCGCGATCGTCGACACCTCGTACGAGCGCGGGCTCGCGCCGGATGGCTCGTTCGATCCCGGCGCCGCGTATCGGCTGTGCGCCCGTTCGCTCGCGATACTTCTCCATGGCGGCGTCCGAGACTGACCGGGGCGGCCGCAAGCGGTGCTGCGAATCGGCGCGCAGCGCGCACGTACGCAATTTGCGCCGCCGCGAATGAAGTTCCGGCACGACATGCCGTTCGGCGCGGCGCGGGGCGACGACGGCACGACCCGTTTCCGCCTGTGGGCGCCCGCCGCCACGCAGGTCGATCTCGTGCTGGGCCATGACGGCATGACCAGCGACCGCGCGATGCGGGCCTGCGATGGAGGCTGGTACGAGGCGCTGGTCACCGGCGCCGGCGCGGGAAGCCGCTACGCCTTCCGCATCGACGGCACCACCGTGGTACCCGACCCCGCCTCCCGCTTCAATCCCGATGACGTGCACGCGCCGAGTGCCGTTGTCGATCCGCATGCATTCGACTGGCGGGAGGATGGCTGGCGGGGGCGCCCTTGGGAGGAAGCGGTCATCTACGAGCTGCACGTCGGCAGTTTCACGCCGGCAGGCACGTTCGACGGGGTGGTCGACCGTCTCGATTACCTAGCCGCACTCGGCGTCACGGCGATCGAGATGATGCCGATCGCCGATTTCCCGGGCACCCGAAACTGGGGCTACGACGGCGTGCTCCCCTTCGCCCCCGACGCGTCCTACGGTCCGCCGCAAGCCCTCAAGCGGCTGGTGCAGGCGGCGCACGCACGCGACCTGATGGTGCTGCTGGACGTCGTCTACAACCACTTCGGGCCCGAGGGGAACTACCTTTGCGCCTACGCGCCGCAGTTCTTCAATCCGCGGCACCAGACGCCGTGGGGAGCCGCGATCAACTTCGATGGGGAGCAATCGCGCACCGTGCGGGATTTCTTCGTCCACAACGCGCGCTACTGGCTGGAGGAATACCGCTTCGACGGCCTGCGCATCGATGCCGTCCATGCGATCGCCGACGACTCGCGGCCCGACATCGTCAGCGAGATCGCCGCAGCGGTGCGCGCGGACGCCGGTCGCCTGCGGCACGTGCACGTCGTGCTGGAAAACGACCGCAACGAGGCGCGCTATCTCGAGCGCGATCGGCATCGTCGCCCGCGGTTCGCGACGGCGCAGTGGAACGACGATGTCCACCATGCGGCCCATGTGCTCGCGACCGGCGAGCGCGACGGCTACTATGGAGACTACGCCGCGACCCCGCTCCAGCAGCTGGCGCGAGGCCTGGCCGAGGGATTCGTCTACCAGGGCGAACCCTCGCCCTATCGGAACCAGGCCGTGCGCGGCGAGCCGAGCTGCGGACTGCCGGCGACCGCGTTCGTGAACTTCCTCCAGACGCACGACCAGGTCGGGAACCGGGCGTTCGGCGAACGCATCGGGACGATCGCTGCGCCGCAGACGCTCGCCGCGCTCGCCGCCTGCCTTCTGCTCGCGCCCTCGCCGCCGCTGATCTTCATGGGCGAAGAGTTCGGCGCCAGCACGCCGTTCCTGTACTTCTGCGATTTCGGACCGGAGCTCGCCGAAGCGGTGACCCGCGGCCGGCAGAAGGAGTTCGCGCGATTCGAGCGGTTCCGCGCACCGGGGGCAGCCGAGGCGATTCCGGACCCCTGCGCGGCGTCGAGCTTCACCCGATCCAGGCTCGACTGGCGCGAATCCGATCTCGACGGGAACCGGGTGCGACTCGCCGGCTATCGCGAGCTCCTCGCGCTGCGGCGGGAGCATGTCGTACCGCGGCTCGCCCGGCTCGCAGCCGGCGGGCGCCATTCGGTGCAGCCTCCCCGCCTGATGCGGATCGCCTGGGCGTTCGATGGAGGCGAGGCGATGCATCTGCTCGCGAATCTGGGTGACGAGGCCGCCTCGGACGTTCTCCCGGCACCGGGCCGGGCGTTCCACGTCCACGGAACGACGCCCGCCCTGCTCCGTGCCTCCGGACGCCTCGAGGCGTGGAGTGTCGTATGGACGATCGCGCCATGAAGCCGTGCCTCGACCGGCTGGCCGCACTGCAGGGCATCACGCTCGAATACGACGACGTCTGGGGGATCCGTCATCGCGTGCCGGACGCATCGCTGGTCGCGCTGCTCGACGCCATGGGCCTTCGCGCGGCGACCGAGGCCGAGTGCCGGGCCTCGATCGAAGCCATCGAAGCCGAGCGCTGGCGTTCGCCGCTCGCGCCGCTCGTCGTGCTGCCCGAGTGCGACGGTCAGTGCCGGGTCCCGCTCGCGCTGCCTGCGGGATTCGACGACGCGACGCTGACCTGGCGCATCCATGGGGAGGACGGTTCCAGTCATTCGGGAACGTTCGTTCCCGCGGCGCTCGCGCCGGGCGAACGCGCGACGATCGATGGCACCACTTACGTCGTGCACGAGATCCCGATCGAGGTACGGCTACCGCCCGGATACCACCGCCTCGACGTCGTCAGCGACCGCGCAGCGATCGCCGACACGACCCTCGCCATCGCTCCGCGCAGCTGCTATCTGCCGCCAGCGCTCGCGGGCGAGGGCAAGGTGTGGGGTGCTGCCGCACAGCTCTACGGCGTGCGCTCCGAGCGGAACTGGGGAATCGGGGATTACGGCGATCTGCGCACGCTCGTCGAGCAATGGGGCCGCCGCGGCGGAGGCATCGTCGGCGTGAACCCGCTGCACGCGCTGTTCCCGCAGGACGCCGCGAAGGCCAGCCCCTACAGCCCGTCGAGCCGCCTGTACCGGAACGTGCTCTACGTCGACGTCGAGGCGATCGACGACTTTCGCGAATGCGACGACGCCCGCATGCGCGTGCGCTCGGCAGGCTTCCAAGCGCGGCTGAAGGCGCTGCGCGAGACGGAATTCGTCGACTACGCCGGGGTCGCTGCGGCGAAGTTCGAAATCCTCGAACTGCTGCATGCGCATTTCCGCAGCCGTCACGTCGCCCGCGACAGCGCGCGCGCGCGGTCTTTCCGCGCATTCCTGCGGGACGGCGGCGAAGCGCTCTTCCGGCACGCACTCTTCGAAGCACTGCTGGAGCACTTGCGCCGCGACGACCCGTCGCTGTGGGGTTGGCCGACGTGGCCGGTGGCCTACCGGGATCCGGCTTCGCCGGCCTGCGCGCGCTTCGCGGAGGCGCACGCGGACCGCATCGAATATTTCGAGTACCTGCAGTGGCAGGCCGACCTGCAGCTCGCCGCCGTCGGGACTCGCTCGTTCGAGATCGGCCTGGACGTCGGGCTCTACGAGGACCTCGCGGTCTCGGTCGACCGCGGCGGGGCCGAAGCCTGGGCGAACCAGGGACTCTACGCCGCGCGGGCAAGCGTCGGTGCGCCGCCCGACGACTTCAATCTGAAAGGACAGGACTGGGGCCTGCCCCCGATCGTGCCGCAGCGGCTGCGGGCGGCGGGCTACGCGCCGTACATCGCTACGCTGCGCGCCAACATGCGCCATTCGGGCGCGCTGCGCGTCGACCACGTGATGGGACTCGCGCGCCTGTTCTGGGTGCCCGAAGGGGGCTCGCCCGCCGACGGAGCGTATGTGCGATACCCGTTCGCGGACCTGCTCGGGTTGCTCGCGCTGGAAAGCCAGCGGAACCGCTGCGCAGTGATCGGCGAGGATCTCGGCACCGTCCCCGACGACGTGCGCGCGCCCCTGCACGACGCCGGCGTGCTGTCGTACCGGCTGCTCTATTTCGAGCGCCAGCCCGCGGGCGACTTCAAGGCGCCGGGCGAGCATCCGCGGCAGGCACTGATCGCCGCCTCGACGCACGACCTGCCGACGCTGGCCGGCTGGTGGGAAGGACGCGACATCGCCGTGCGCGCCGGGCTCGGGCTGTTCCCGGTCGCGCAGGCGCGGGACGCCCAGATCGTCGCCCGCGCCCAGGATCGGGCACGGCTGCTGCTGGCGCTCGAGCGCGAGGGGCTGCTTCCGGCCGGCGCCACCGCCAATCCGGTGTCGATCCCCGAGATGACCGCCGAGCTTGCGCGCGCTGTCGCGATCTACCTCGCGCGGAGCAGCGCTGAGGTGATGGTCGTTCAGCTCGAGGATGTCGTCGGCGTCATCGACCAGGCGAATCTGCCTGGAACGGTCGACGAATACCCGAACTGGCGACGCAAGCTCCCGCTTGCGCTCGAGCTCTGGCCCGACGACGAGCGCTTCATCGAGCTCACGCTCGCGCTTTCGCGCCTGCGCGGCCGCAGGCGCGCGCCCCCTGCGGCGCGCCGCGACGCCACGACCGCGGTGATTCCGCGCGCGACCTACCGGCTGCAGCTGCACCGCGACTTCAACTTCACGGATGCGACCGCGATCGTCCCCTATCTCGCGGCCCTCGGGGTGAGCCACGTCTATTGCTCGCCCTACCTTCGCGCCCGCCCCGGAAGCCGCCACGGCTACGACATCGTCGACCATGCCGCGTTGAACCCCGAGATCGGGAACCGGGACGATTTCGACGGCTTCGTCGCGGCGCTCAAGTCGCACGGCCTCGGCCAGATCCTCGACATGGTGCCCAATCACATGGGCGTGATGGGCGCGGATAACGCATGGTGGCTCGACGTGCTGGAGAATGGCGCGGCATCGGCGTACGCCGACTACTTCGACATCGACTGGCAGTCGCTCGACTCGAGTCTCGCCGGCAAGGTGCTGGTACCCGTGCTTGGCGACCATTACGGCAACTGTCTCGAGCGGGGAGAGCTCACCCTTGCCTACGACCCGCGCGGCGGGGCCTTCGCAGTCTCGTATCACGAGCACCGCTTTCCGATCGACCCGCGCGAGTATCCGCGCGTCCTCGCCAGCGTCCCGGGGCTGCTCGGACCCGACGCACTGCCGACGCAGGTGGCCGCCGATTTCGAAAGCCTGATCGCCGCTTTCGGTCATCTTCCGCCACGCGACGCGGTCGGCCCGGAGGCCGTCGCGGAGCGCGGCCGCGACAAGGAGGTGCACAAGGGTCGCCTCGCGCGACTGGCGCGGGGGCATCCTCCGCTTGCCGACGCAATCGAGCGCGCGGTCCGCGCGATCAACGGAACCGCCGGCGAGGCCGCGAGCTTCGATTCGCTCGACGACCTGCTCGAGGTCCAGGCCTACCGCCTCGCCTCGTGGCGAGTGGCCGCCGACGAGATCAATTACCGACGGTTCTTCGACATCAACGACCTCGCGGCGCTGCGCGCCGAGAACGACGCGGTGTTCGAGGCCACCCACGGTTTCGTCCTGGAACTCGCCGCCCAGGGCAAGGTCGACGGTCTGCGCATCGACCATCCCGACGGCCTGTACGATCCGGCGACGTATTTCCGCCGGGTGCAGGAGCGCTACGCGCAGATGACCGGCAGGCCGGAATCCTTGGCGGGCGCGGAGCCGCGCCCCCTGTACGTCGTGGTGGAGAAGGTCGCGGCAGCGCACGAGGACCTCCCGCAGAGCTGGCCGGTGCACGGCACCACCGGCTACCGCTTCGCGAACGTCGTGAATGGCCTGTTCGTGGACGCCGCCGCCGAGTCGCGAGTCGATCGCGGCTGGCGTGCGTTCGTACGCGACGAGGCACTGGGCTTCGCCGAAGCGGCCTACCGCGGCAAGCGGCTGATCATGCGCAGCGGCCTCAGCGGGGAGCTGACGGTGCTCGCCAATCGGCTGCTTCGCATCGCGCGCGCCGACCGGCGCACGCGTGATTTCACGTTCAGCTCGCTGCGCCGGGCGCTCGCCGAGATCGTCGCGTGCTTTCCCGTCTATCGCACCTACATCGCGGACAGGGCCTCGTCCCAGGACCGCCGCTACGTCAACTGGGCGTACGCCCAGGCGCGACGCCGCAGTGCCGCGGCCGACCTGGGCGTGTTCGACTTCATCAGGAACGTGCTGCTCGTGCGCCCGCAGGGCGGGGCCTCGGGCGAACTCGAGGTCGAATACCGCCGGTTCGCGATGCACTTCCAGCAGTTCACGGCGCCGGTGATGGCCAAGGGCGTCGAGGATACGGCGCTGTACGTCTTCAACCGCCTCGTGTCGCTGAACGACGTGGGAAGCGACCCGGACACCTTCGGCATGGCGGTCTCGGCCTTCCACGGCGCGAGCGCGGACCGCGCCGCCAAATGGCCGCACACGATGCTCGCGACGTCGACGCACGACAGCAAGCGCTCCGAGGACGTGCGCGCCCGCATCGACGTGATCTCGGAGATGCCGGCGGCGTGGCGACTCGCGGTGCGCCGCTGGAGCCGGATGAACCGCAGCGCAAAGCGCAGGATCGACGGCCGGCAGGCGCCCGCGCGCAACGACGAATACCTGATCTACCAGACCCTCGCCGGAACGTTTCCTGCCGACGATGTCGATGCCGCGGGGCTCGCTGCGTACTGCGCGCGCATCGAGCGCTACATCGTCAAGGCGCTGCGCGAAGCCAAGCGGTACACGAGCTGGATCAGCCCGAACGAGGCCTACGAGTCGGCCGTCGTCGGCTTCGTGCAGGCGCTGCTCGGGCGCCTCGACGCCAACCTCTTCCTCGACGATCTGCGCACGCAGGGTGCAGCGCTGTCCTGGTTCGGGGCGCTCAACGGCCTCTCGATGGCGCTGATCAAGTTCACCTCCCCCGGCGTCCCCGACATCTACCAGGGGAACGAGATGATCGAGCTCTCGCTCGTCGATCCCGACAACCGTCGCGCAGTCGATTACGGGGCTCGCCGCGACGCGCTCTCGCGGCTGCAGGCGCTCGAGGCCGACGTCGGGAGAATGATCGAGGGCGTGCGCGCCCTGCTCGCGTCCCCGCAGGACGGACGCGCCAAGCTGTGGATCACCCTGCGCGCGCTCGCACTGCGTCGCCGGCGTCCCGAGTGCTTCGCGAAGGGCGACTACTACCCGATCGCAGTCGCCGGGGACCGTGCACAGCACGTCGTCGCCTACGCAAGGCGCCGGACCCCGGTCGGCATCGTGGCCATTGCCGGCCGCCTGTTCGCCACGCTCGCGCCGGCGCCGGGAACACCGCCGCTCGGCGCTGCCGCGTGGGGCGACGCGACCGTCGACCTCTCCTTCGTTCCCGCGGGAAGCAGCATGCAGAACGTGCTGACCGGGGAGACGCTCGTCGCGACCGGCGCTCCGATGCCCCTGGCGGCGCTCTTCGCGCACTTCCCCGGTGCGATCCTTTCCTATGGCGAGTGAGCCGGGCACCCGCGAAACGCGGCGCGCCCGGCGTCGCTGTGCGTCGAGCACGGCGATCCGGCGGCGACCGGGATCGCTGCCGCGGGCGTTCGCGCCCGTCGCCGACGACGAACTGCTGCAGCGCATGCACGCGAGCGCCCTCGCGCTGCTGGAACGCAACCTGACGCCGCTGGGAATCCTCGCAGCCACCCCCGGTGCACGCGCCAGCGCGCGCGGATACGCGACGATCTTCGCGCGCGATGCGGCCGTCTGCGCGATCGGCATGGCGCTGTCGGGCAGCCGCATGCTCGAGGACGAAGCCCCGACCGGCTTGCTGACCCTCGCCGGCGCCCAGGCGCGCAACGGCCAGATCCCGAAGTTCGTCGAGCTGCCCGGGGGCGAGGGCGACTTCTGGTACATCGGCTGTGTCGACGCCACGCTGTGGTGGCTGATCGGCATCGCGTTCCTCGACCGCGCGCGGCCCGAGCGCGCGCTATGCCGCCGCTTCGGCGAGAGCGTGCGCAGGGCCATCGACTGGCTGTCCTGCCAGGAGCATCCGAAATTCCTCCTGCTCCAGCAGAACGAGGCAAGCGACTGGGCCGACATCATGCCGCGCTCGGGGTTCGTCCTGTACACGAACGCGCTATGGCACCTGGTCAAGCGGCTCTACGATCTGCCCGGTGCGGACGGGACGCGGCGCAGCGCCAACGAGCTGTTCCATCCGTTCGGGAACGCCGTCGCGGAGTACCGCCGCGCCCGGCTGCTGACCCACTACGCGCGCCGCGGCGCCCGCAACCGCGACCTCTACCTCAGCTTCGTCAACTTCGCGCAGGTCGGCGACGAGGGCGACACGCTGGGCAACGTGCTGGCGATGCTTTGCGGTCTCGCCGACGACGCTGCGCGCCATCGCATCCTCCACGCGCTCCAGCGCGCCGGCGTCAGCGACCCCTATCCGGTGCGCGTCGTCTGCGATCCGATCCCGGAGGGCAGCCTCCTCTGGCGACCCTACATGTCGCGCCACCGCCAGAACTACGCCTGGCAGTACCACAATGGTGGCATCTGGCCGTTCGCCGGCGGCCTGTGGGTCGCGGCACTGGTGGAGGCCGGACTGCACGACCAGGCGCGCTGCGACCTCGTCAAGCTCGCAGGTGCAAATGCGGTGGAAGACGGGTCATTCAACGAGTGGCTCCACGGCCGCACGCTGCAACCCGGGGGCATGCGCGGTCAGTCGTGGAGCGCAGCCGCGTTCCTCATCGCCGAGCACGCGGTCGCATCGCGCCGCGCGCTCTTCGGTGGCAGGATGCGATGAGCGGAGTCGCGGAACTTTGCCGCGACGGCGGCGATCGCATCGAAAGCGGTGCATTGCAACCGCCGCTCGGACGCAGGGGCGGGTGCCCGCCGGGGAGGCGGCAGTGCTGACGAAGAACGACGTTTATCTGTTCAGGGAAGGCACCCACGGCAGGCTCTACGAGAGCCTCGGTTGCCGGCTGCAGACGGACGGCGCGCAGTTCGCCGTATGGGCGCCCAATGCGCGCAGCGTTTCGGTGATCGGCGAGTTCAACGACTGGAAGACCGGCGTCGACCCGCTCGCTCCGCGGGACGACGGCTCGGGTCTGTGGGAAGGCTTCGTGCCGGGGGTCGGCCGCGGAGATGCCTACAAGTTCCACGTCGCCTCCACCCGGGACGCCTTCACGGCCGACAAGTGCGATCCGTTCGCGCTCTACGCGCAGGTTCCGCCGGAGACGGCATCGCGCGCCTGGACCCTGGAATACGCCTGGGGTGACAGCGCCTGGATGGCGTCGCGCCGGAGGGCCACCGCGCTCGATGCGCCGATCTCCATCTACGAGGTCCACCTCGGGTCGTGGCGCCGCGGCGACGGCGGCGGCTTCCTCGGCTACCGCGAGATCGCGCATTCGCTCGCCGAGTACGTGGCGAACCTGGGATTCACGCACGTCGAACTCCTGCCCATTACCGAGCATCCGTTCTACGGCTCGTGGGGCTACCAGACCACCGGCTATTTCGCCCCGACGGCGCGCTACGGAACGCCGCAGGATTTCATGTACTTCGTCGACGTCCTGCACCAGGCGGGGATCGGCGTGATCCTCGACTGGGTGGGTTCGCATTTCCCGAACGACGGACACGGACTCGCGTACTTCGACGGAACGCACCTCTACGAGCACGCGGACCCGCGACAGGGCTTCCATCCCGAGTGGAACTCCTGCATCTTCAACTACGGGCGCAACGAGGTGCGCGCTTTCCTGCTTTCGAGCGCCCTCTTCTGGCTGGACCGCTACCACATCGACGCCCTGCGCGTCGATGCCGTGGCGTCGATGCTCTACCTCGACTACGGCCGCGATCCGGGCGAGTGGATACCGAACGAGCACGGCGGCCGGGAGAACCTCGAGGCGATCTCGTTCCTGCGCATGCTCAACGAATCCGTCTACCGCGATCACCCGGATGTGCAGACGATCGCAGAGGAGTCGACGGCGTGGCCGATGGTGTCGCGGCCCGCCTACATCGGCGGCTTGGGCTTCGGCCTGAAATGGAACATGGGCTGGATGCACGATACGCTCGCCTACATGCGGCAGGATCCGATCCTCAGGAAGTATCACCACGACAAACTGACGTTCTCGATCTGGTACGCGTTCTTCGAGAACTTCGTGCTGCCGCTTTCGCACGACGAGGTCGTGCACGGCAAGGGATCGCTGATCGGAAAGATGCCCGGCGACAGCTGGCAGCAGTTCGCATCGCTGCGCACGCTCTACGGCTACATGTGGGCGCACCCGGGAAAGAAGCTGCTGTTCATGGGTGGCGAATTCGGCCAGCGGCGGGAATGGGCGCACGACGACGCGCTCGAGTGGTGGGTGCTCGAGCGTCCCGAGCACGCCGGCCTGCAGCGATGGCTCGCCGACCTCAACCGCCTCTATCGAGAGGAGCCCGCGCTCCATCGGAACGACTTCGACGCCTCCGGATTCGAGTGGATCGACTGCCACGACGCCGATGCGAGCGTGCTGAGCTTCCTGCGCAAGGGGCACGACGCGCGGGGGCTCGTGCTCGCCGTGTGCAACTTCACGCCGGTGCCGCGCCGCAACTACGTGCTCGGGGTGCCGCGAGCGGGTGCCTGGCGCGAAGCGCTCAACAGCGACGCAACGCTGTACGGGGGAAGCGGAATCGGCAATTTCGGCGGCATCGAGGCGGCCCCGCTGCCGGCGCACGGGCGGCTGCATTCGATCACCATCACGCTCCCGCCGCTCTCGACCCTGTTCTTCACGAACGGAGGCGACCATGGCTGAACGCGCGATGCCCGCCGAGGGACGGGTGCGGGCGGTCGTGGAGAACGTCTCGCCCTGCGTGGACGGCGGACGCTTCGCGGCGAAGCGCGTCGTGCTCGATCGCGTCGTCGTCGAAGCCGACTGCTTCGCCGACGGACACGACGTTCTCGCCGCGCGCGTGCTGTGGCGCCGCGATGGCGAGGCAGTCTGGCACGAGGAGACGATGACGCCGATCGGCAACGACCGCTGGCGCGGCAGCTTCCTGGTCGACAGCATCGGGCGCTACGTCTATTGCGTCACCGCCTGGGTCGATGCGTTCCTCTCCTGGCGCCACGACTTCGCGCGGCGCGTCGACATCGACGATCTGCGCGTCGCGGCGCTCGTCGGGGCCGGCCTCGTCGATGGCGCCGCACAGCGGGCCGAAGGCAAAGACCGCGAACGGCTCGCCGCGTGGTCGGCGCGACTGCGCGAGACCGCGGACCCGGCGATGCTGCGCGAACTCGCGCTCGACGCCGAGCTCGGCGAGGTCGCGGCGTGCCACCCGGACCGCCGCCTCGCCGCCACCTATCCGGTCGCCCTGCCGCTGGTCGTCGACCCCGAACGCGCGCGCTTCGGCGCCTGGTACGAGATGTTCCCCCGCTCGGCCGCGGCTGCCGAGGGCCGGCACGGGACCTTCCGCGATTGCGAAGCCTGGCTCCCGAGGATCGCGAAGATGGGCTTCGACGTCCTCTATTTCCCGCCGATTCACCCGATAGGCCACGAGCGACGCAAAGGACCCAACAACGCGCTCGCCGCGGCGGCGGGGGCGGTGGGCAGCCCATGGGCGATCGGCTCGGCCGAGGGCGGGCACAAGTCCATCCATCCGGCACTGGGCACCATCGAAGACTTCCGGCACCTCGTCGGCGCGGCACGCGAGCACGGTCTCGAGATCGCGCTGGACATCGCCTACCAGTGCGCCCCCGACCATCCATACGTCAAGGCGCAGCCGGGCTGGTTCCGGCGACGCCCCGACGGAAGCGTGCAATACGCGGAGAATCCGCCCAAGAAATACCAGGACATCTTTCCGTTCGACTTCGAGTCGGCCGACTGGCGCGCGCTGTGGATCGAGCTCGAGAGCATCCTCGAGTTCTGGATCGACCAGGGCGTCACGATCTTCCGGGTCGACAACCCCCACACCAAGGCGTTCGCGTACTGGGAGTGGGCGATCGGCGAGGTCAAGCGCATGCACCCGGAGGCGATCTTCCTGGCCGAGGCCTTCACCCGCCCCAAGGTCATGCACCGCCTCGCCAAGCTCGGCTTCAGCCAGTCGTACACGTACTTCGCCTGGCGCAACACCAAGGAGGAGCTGACCGCCTACTTCACCGAGCTCGCCCACGGCCACGGACGCGACTACTTCCGGCCGAACGTGTGGCCGAACACGCCCGACATCCTGACCGAGTACCTGCAGTTCGGCGGCCGGCCGGCCTTCATCATCCGTCTGATCCTCGCGGCAACGCTTGCCGCGAGCTATGGCATCTACGGACCGGCCTTCGAACTGGCCGAGGCGACGCCGCGCGAGCCGGGGAGCGAGGAGTACCTCGACTCGGAGAAATACCAGCTGCGCTCGTGGGCGCTGGACCGCCCGGACGGCCTTGCCGAGGTGATCGCGCGGGTGAACCGGGTGCGGCGCGACAACCCCGCACTGCAGTCCGACGAGGGGCTGCGCTTCCACCCGGTCGACAACGACAGCCTGATCTGCTATTCGAAGGGAATCGAGCACGGCGACAACTTCGTCCTCGCCGTCGTGAACCTCGATCCCTACCACGTGCAGTCCGGCTGGGTCGAGCTCGATCTAGACGCGCTCGGGCTCGACGCACGCACGCCCTACCAGATGCACGAGCTGCTGAGCGATGCGCGCTACCTGTGGACCGGGGCGCGCAACTACGTCCGGCTCGACCCGGAGCGCGCGCCGGCGCATGTCTTCCGGCTCCGCCGGCGGGTCCGCACCGAGCGCGACTTCGACTACTACCTGTGAGCGCAGGCGCATGGAGGACCGCGTGAACGAGTCCCTGCCGCCGCTGGAGCCGGCGTCCGCCCCGCCGGACCGCGCGCCCCCGGCCGATCCCCGCTGGTACAAGGACGCGATCGTCTACCAGCTCCACGTCAAGGCGTTCTTCGACTCGAACGATGACGGCATCGGTGACTTCAAGGGCCTGACGTCGAAGCTCGATTACGTCCGGGACCTCGGCGTCAACACGCTGTGGCTGCTGCCGTTCTATCCGTCGCCGCTCAAGGACGACGGCTACGACGTTGCCGATTACCGCAACGTCCACCCGCAGTACGGGAGCCGTCACGACTTCCGCGTCTTCATGCGCGAGGCGCACCAGCGCGGGCTGCGCGTGATCACCGAGCTCATCGTCAACCACACGTCCGACCAGCACCCGTGGTTCCAGGCGGCGCGACGAGCGCCGGCGGGCTCGTCGAAGCGCAACTTCTACGTGTGGAGCGAAACCGACCAGAAGTACCGCGGTACCCGCATCATCTTCACCGATACCGAGACGTCGAACTGGACGTTCGATCCGGTGGCGAAGGCCTACTACTGGCATCGCTTCTTCAGCCACCAGCCCGACCTCAATTTCGACAATCCGAGCGTGCGCAAGGCGATCTTCCGTGCGATGCGGTTCTGGCTCGACATGGGGGTCGACGGGTTCAGGCTCGACGCGATCCCCTACCTGGTCGAGCGGGAGGGCACGACCAACGAGAACCTCCCCGAGACGCACGCGGTGATCAAGGAGCTGCGGGCGCTGGTCGACGCCCACTATCCGAACCGGGTCCTGCTCGCCGAGGCCAACCAGTGGCCCGAGGACGTGCGCGAGTACTTCGGCGACGGCGACGAGTGCCATATGGCGTACCACTTCCCGCTGATGCCGCGGATGTACATGGCGATCGCCGAGGAAGACAGGCATCCGATCGTCGAGATCATGCAGCAGACGCCGGAGATACCGGCGAGCGCCCAGTGGGCGATCTTCCTGCGCAACCACGACGAGCTCACGCTGGAAATGGTCACCAGCAAGGAACGCGACTACATGTACCGGATGTACGCTGCCGACGCGCGCGCGCGCATCAACCTCGGCATCCGGCGCCGGCTCGCGTCGCTGATGGACAACGACCCCGACCGCATCAAGCTGATGAACAGCCTGCTGCTGTCGATGCCCGGCTCGCCGATCATCTATTACGGCGACGAGATCGGCATGGGCGACAACATCTACCTGGGCGACCGCAATGGGGTGCGCACGCCGATGCAGTGGTCACCCGATCGCAATGCCGGCTTCTCCCGGGCCGATCCCCAGCGCCTCTACCTGCCGCCGATCATGGATCCCGTGTACGGCTTCCAGGCGGTGAACGTCGAGGCGCAGTCGCGCGATCCGGCGTCGCTGCTGCACTGGATGAGGCGCCTGCTCGCAGTGCGGCGCGCAAGCCGCGCGTTCGGTCGTGGCCGCCTGGCGTTCCTGAAGCCGGGCAACCGCAAGGTGCTGGCCTACCTCCGCGAGCACGAGGACGAGGCGATCCTCTGCGTCGCCAATCTCGGGCGCTCGGCACAGCCGGTCGAGCTCGACCTCGGGCACTATCGCGGACGCGTGCCGATCGAACTGCTCGGCCGCACCGCCTTCCCCCCGATCGGCGACCTCCCCTATCTGCTGACGCTGCCGGCGCACGGCTTCTACTGGTTCCGGCTGGCCACCAACGCCGAGGTGCCTACGTGGCACGAGGAGCAGGTCGTCCGCGAGGAGATCCCGACGCTCGTGCTCTTCGACGGCTGGACGAGCTTCTTCCGCGACCGCGTCGTGCCGTGGCGCATCGGGATGGCCGAGCGGGTGCGCAGCCAGTTCGAGCACGAGGCCGTGCCCCGCTTCATCGAAACGCAGCGGTGGTACGCAGCCAAGGGCCAGACGATCGCGCGCGCGCAGCTCGTCGACCACGTTCTGTGGGAGCGCGCGGGCCAGTCGTGGCTGATCGGCCAGTTCGACGTCGCGGCGGGCGGGGAGACCGGGCGCTACTTCCTCCCGCTCGCGCTGGCATGGGAGGACACCGAGGAACCGGGCCTGCGCAGGCTCGGACCCGCGACGCTGGCCAAGGTCAGGCAGCAAGCGCGCGTCGGCGTGCTGGCCGATGCGTGGTTCGACGAAGCGTTCTGCCGGGCGCTGGTCGCGGCGGTCGGCGACGGGCTCGAGATCGCCACCTCGGACGGCCGGATGCGTTTCTTCGCGACCGGGCCGTTCCACGACATCGCCGGTCCCGCCCCCGACCGGCTCGACGTCGGCCGTCCGAAGGCGCAGACGAGCAATACCGTGGTGACGCTGGGTGAGCGGCTGTTCGTCAAGGGCTACCGGCGCCTGCGCGCCGGGATCAATCCGGAACTCGAGGTCGGCCGGTTCCTGAGCGAGGTGGCGCACTTCCGCCACTGCGTGCCCGTGGCCGGCGCGGTCGAGCACGTCGCGGCGGACGGCACGCCGACGACGCTGGCGCTGCTGCAGGCGTATGTCGCGAATGCGGGCGACGGCTGGTCATGGGCGGTCGACTACCTCGAGCGGTTCCTGGAAAGCCGCCGGATGCACGATGACCCGGCACCGGCCGACGCCCACGGCGGATTCGTCGCGCTGATCGAGACGCTGGGAACGCGCACTGCGGAGCTGCACCGCGCGTTCGCGACGCGCAGCGGCGATCCGGCGTTCGATCCCGAGCCATTCGAACCGGCGGATCTGGAGGCCTGGAAAGGTCGTCTGCGCGACGAGCTCGTGACGACCGCCGCGGCGGTGGTTTCGCACCTGGACGACATGAGTGCACCCGCCCGGATCGAGGCCCAGACCCTGCACGACGCCCTCCCGCGGCTGCACGCATGGATCGACGGTGTCACGCTGCCGCAGCGCGGCACGCTGAAGACGCGCCTGCACGGCGACTACCACCTCGGCCAGCTGCTGCTCGTCAACAACGACTTCCTGATCATCGATTTCGAAGGCGAGCCCGGACGAACGCTGGACGAGCGGCGCGCGAAGCAATGGCCGTTGCGCGACGTTGCCGGCATGCTGCGCTCGATCGACTACGTGCGGTGGACCGCCGTCCAGCGCGTCGCGCAGGACCACGGCGAGCTGCGGCGCCTGGAGCCGCTCGCCGCGGCGTGGACCGACGCGACCCGGCGAGCGTTTCTCGACGCCTACGCCAGGAACGCGCGCGGTGGCGACCTGTTCGAGGATCTTGCCGACGTCGGGAGCCTGCTCGCGCTCGCCGAGTTCGAGAAATCGCTCTACGAGCTGCGCTACGAGCTCGGCAACCGTCCGGGCTGGATCGGCATCGCGCTCGCAGGCGTGGTCGCCCGCGCCCGCGAGGTGTGAGGAAGGGCGCCGCCTCGGCGCCGCGAACGCAACGGGAGGTGCATCTATGGACCAGGTCGACATGCTGCTCGAGCCGGCGCGGGAATTCATGGCACAGGCGGGCGCGTTCCTGCCGCGGCTGTTGCTCGCGGTCGTGGTGCTCGTGCTGGGATGGCTCGCGGCGCGGGTCGCACGCTTCGCGATCGAGCGTGGGCTGCGCGCCGTCAACTTCAACGTGCTGACCGAGCGCGCCGGGATGGACGCTTTCCTGCGGCAGGGCGGGATCCGTCCGGACACGGTCGGGCTCTTCGGCCTGATCACGTACTGGGTCGTCGTCCTCGCCGCGCTGATCATCGCCTTCAACGGTCTGGGCCTGACCTACATCACCGACCTGCTGCGCGAGGTCGTGCTGTTCGTGCCCCGGGTGATCGTCGCACTGCTGGTTCTCGCCTTCGGCGGCTATTTCGCGCGTTTCGTCGGCACGACGGTCGTGGCCTACTGCAGGAACGCGGGGATCCAGGATGCCGAGGTCCTCGCCAGGATCGCGCAGTACGCCATCGTCGCCTTCGTCGTGCTGATCGCATTCGATCAGATGAACGTCGCCGGCGAGATCGTCCGGGACAGCTTCCTGATCGTCCTCGCCGGCGTCGTCTTCGGGCTGGCGCTGGCATTCGGACTGGGGGGGCGGCGCTGGGCCGCTGCGATGCTCGAGCACTGGTGGCCGACGCGCGGCCGTCCGCCGGACCCGCTCACGCGCACCGGCGGCAACGACTCGCAGGGAGGAAGGGAATGAAGGGCGACCACGTTCTGGCGTTCGTCCTCGCCGGAGGCGAGGGAACGCGGCTCCACCCGTTGACGGCCGTGCGCTCCAAGCCGGCCGTGCCCTTCGGCGGGCGCTACCGGATCGTCGACTTCGCGCTGTCCAGCCTGGTCAATTCCGGCATCTATTCGATCTACCTGCTGGTGCAGTACAAGTCCCAGTCGCTGATCGAACACGTGCGCAAGGCCTGGGTCATGGCGCCGATCCTGCCACGACATTTCGTCACCGTCGTTCCGCCGCAGATGCACGAAGGTCCCGCCTGGTTCGGCGGCACGGCCGACGCGATCTATCAGAACCTCGATCTGGTTGCGACCAACCGTCCGACGCTGGTCGTCGTGTTCGGCGCCGACCACGTCTACCGGATGGACGTCCAGCAGATGCTCGACTTCCACCGCGAGCGCAGCGCCGACGTCACGGTCGCGGCGCTCCCGGTCCCGCTCGGCGAGGCGACCGCGTTCGGCGTCATCGGCTGCGACGCGGATGGCCGCATTCGCCGCTTCGTCGAAAAGCCGCCGCAGCCGCCCTCGATGCCGGGCGACCCGACCCGCGCCTACGCGTCGATGGGGAACTACATCTTCAGCGCCGACGTCCTGGTCGACGTTCTGCGCGAAGGCCGCAGCCTGGGCGAGCAGGACTTCGGTCATCACGTGCTGCCGCGCATCGTCGACTCGCACCGCATCTACGCCTACGATTTTGCGTCCAATCGCGTGCCCGGCGCGCGGCCGCACGAGGAACCCGCCTACTGGCGCGACGTCGGCACGATCGACGCCTACTTCGACGCCAACATGGACACGCTCGGCGCGGAGCCGAAGCTGCGGCTGTTCAATCCGCGCTGGCCGATCCTGTCGAGCGGCTACCAGGGGCCGGCGGCGACGATCCTCGACGGCAGGATCACGCGCAGCCACATCGGCAGCGGCACGCTGATCCGCGGCAGCGAGGTGCGCAACTGCGTCATCCGGCGCGAGGTGCTGCTCGAGGAGGACACTTTGGTCGAGGACTCGATCATCATGGATTACTGCGTCGTGCGCCGAGGGGCGCGCATCCGGCGCGCGATCGTCGACCGCTACAACGTGATCGGGCCCGGCGCCACCCTCGGTCACGACCTCGACGCCGACCGCGCGCGTCACCACGTCACGGAGTCCGGAATCACCGTGCTGCCGATGGCCGAAGTCCGCCCCGAAACCAACGTCTACGAATGAGGGAGAAACCGCATGCGCGGCCCGATGCTGCTCCTGATCGTCGTTACCGTCGTCATCGGCGCTTTCGCTGCGCTCAATTGGAGCGCCTTTTCGGCGCCGACTGCGCTGTCATTCGGCTTCGGCGCCGTCCAGGCACCCCTGGGACTGGTCCTGCTCGGAATGATGGCGTCCCTGGTGGTCGTGTTCCTCGCGTTCGCGCTCTACCTCGAGACCTCGGTGCTGCTGGCGACACGTCGACACGCGAAACAGCTCGAAGCCGAGCGCCAGCGCGCCGAGCAGGCCGAAGCCTCGCGCCTGGCCGACCTGCGCGCATACCTCGAAGGGGAACTGCGCAATCTGGCGGAGCGCGGCGAAAGGGGACGCGCCGGAATCGTCGCGCATATCGGCCAGAGCGAAGCCGCGCTGCGCGCCGCCCTCGAACAGACGGGCAACTCGCTCGCCGCGTACCTGGGAGAACTCGAGGACCGGCTCGAGCGGGCAGCCGCCGCCCTGCCCGACCGCAGGCCACCTCCGGGGTCGTGACGGATCGGTCCAACCCGTCCCGTTCGAGCGGAACTTTATGCGTCCCCGCACAACCTGACGGAAGCGGGCGCGCAGTTCGGGCCGTTCACGGGCTCGAGCGGGCGGCAGCGCGCCGACCGGAGATCGCGCAACGGGTCGGGCGCAAGCAGCGTGGCAACGCGGGAACCGCGCGGCTTCCGCTGTCCCGGTAGACGTCGATGCCAGAGGAGTGCCGGCCATGTTCGAGATCCTGAGCGAGTTTCCCGACGGCGTTCTCGCGGTCCGTGGAACCGGGCGCATCACCGCCGAGGCGCAGCGCCCGATCGCCGAGCGCGGGGCGTGACGCGTGGCCATGGTGTCCGATCGCCCCGCCCGCGCGACCCGCTCGGACGCCCTCGTGGTGTTCGGCGTGACGGGGGACCTCGCGCACAAGATGATCTTCCCGGCTCTGTACGCGATGGCCAAACGAGGGGGCCTGAACGTCCCCGTCATCGGTGTCGCATCCTCGAAATGGACGCTGGCGCGCCTGCGGCACCGCGCCGTCGACAGCCTGAAGCGTTCGGAGGGCATCGATGACCCATCGGCGCTGGACCATCTGCTGTCGCGGCTCCGGTACGTGCAGGGCGACTACAACGACCCGGCCACGTTCACGGCAATCAAGCAGGCGCTGGGCGGCGCCCGGCGCCCTGCGCACTACCTCGCGATCCCACCCATGCTCTTCGCGACGGTGATCCGGGCGCTCGGTGCCGCGGGGCTGGCCGATCGGGCGCGCGTCATCGTCGAGAAGCCATTCGGACGCGATCTGGCTTCGGCGCGGGCGCTCAATCGAATCGCCCTTTCTGTGTTCCCGGAGGATTCGATCTTCCGCATCGACCACTTCCTCGGGAAGGAGGCGATCATGAACATCCTCTATTTCCGCTTCGCCAATTCGTTCCTGGAGCCGATCTGGAACCGCAACTGCGTCGCCAGCGTCCAGGTCACGCTGTCCGAGGATTTCGGCGTGCGGGGTCGGGGAGCGTTCTACGAGAGCGCCGGCTGCCTGCGCGACGTCGTCCAGAACCACCTGTTCCAGATCGTCGCGCTGCTCGCGATGGAGCCGCCGGCCTTCCGTGGCTACGGCGCCGTGCAGATCGAGAAATGCAAGGTGTTCCAGGCCATGCGCCCGCTGGCGCCGGACGACCTGGTGCGCGGGCAGTACGCGGGTTACCGGAAGGAGCCGGGCGTGGCGAAGCGCTCCGATGTCGAAACGTTCTGCGCGCTGAAACTGTGCGTCGATTCGTGGCGCTGGGAGGGCGTGCCGTGGTACCTGCGCTCCGGCAAGTACCTGGCCGAGAGCGCCGCCGAGGTCCTCGTGCAGCTGAAACCCCCGCCGCAGCGGCTGTTCGCCGACTCGCTGCCGGACAACGGCCGGACCAACTACCTGCGCTTCCGCCTGTCCCCCAGCTCGGCCGTCGCCCTCGCTGCGCGCGTCAAGCGCGCCGGCAAGGAGTTCATCGGCGATCAACGCGAGCTCTATCTCGTCGACGAGCAGGACGGTGCCGAACCGCCCTACGCGCGGCTGCTGGGCGATGCGATGACCGGGGATGGCGCGCTTTTCACGCGCGAGGACGCGGTCGAGGCCGCGTGGGCGGTCGTCGACCCGGTCCTGAAGACGCACCACCGGACGCGTCCCTACAAACGCGGCACCTGGGGACCCAAGGAAGCCGATGCGCTGATCGAGGCCGACGGCCGCTGGCACAACCCCGTACTCGAACGGGCAGGGGCATGAACGTTCTCGTCGTCGATGTAGGGGGGACCCACGTCAAGCTGCTTGCCACCGGCAGGCGCCTGAAGCGGAAATTTGCCTCGGGTCCGGAGTTGACTGCCGGGGAGATGGTCGCCGGTGTGAAACGGCTCGCGCGCGGCTGGAAGTACGACGTGGTCGCCATCGGCTATCCCGGTCCCGTCCTCCGCGGGCGGCCGATCGCCGAGCCTCCCAACCTGGGATCCGGGTGGGTGGGTTTCGACTATCGCGTGGCGTTCGCGCGTCCGGTCCGGATCATCAACGATGCAGCGATGCAGGGGCTCGGTGCCTACCGAGGCGGCAAGATGCTGTTTCTGGGTCTCGGAACGGGCCTGGGCTCGGCGATGATCGTCGACGGCATCGTCGAGGCCATGGAACTCGGGCATCTTCCTTACCGGAAGAAGACCTACGAGGATTATGTCGGCCGGCACGGACTCGAGAAGCTCGGCAAGAAGACCTGGCGCAAGTGCGTCGCGGACGTCGTCGCGGACTTCGTCGCGGCCCTCGAGCCCGACGATGTCGTCATCGGCGGCGGGAACGCCGCACATCTGAAGATGCTGCCACCACGCTGCCGGCTCGTCGACAACAGCGCCGCATTCGCCGGCGGCTTTCGCCTGTGGGAACCGGCGCGGGACCGATTTCCGCGAGAGGCTGTGCGACCCCGCGCCCACGGCTAAGGTCCGCAGCCTGGAGCAAAACCCAGGAGAAATCAGCGATGCAACTCGGAATGATCGGTCTCGGGCGCATGGGGGCGAACATGGCGAGGCGGCTCATGGCCGGGCGCCACGACTGCGTCGTGTTCGACCGGTCGCCGGCAGCCGTCGCCGCGCT